>JBFJZC010000048.1:0-13743 GCA_041622295.1 Porticoccaceae bacterium | reverse complement strand
CACCGAATATTGACTTAACGCATCTGTTACTTCCATTTACCTGCCTCGCTAGCGCCCCAGACTCAGTGTCTGGATCAACAATTGTTTTGATGTGTTCATTACTTCGACGTTGTTTTGATAAGAACGGGAGGCTGAAATCATGTTGGCCATTTCCTCAACGGCATTTACATTGCCGTAATAGACATAGCCCTCCTCGTCTGCAAGTGGGTGATGTGGCGCGTATTCCTGGCGCGGCAGTCGATCACTCTCGACCACCTGGTCGACCTGAACCTTGACCAATGAACTCGCACCAGGGCCCCCGCCAAAGCCACTGCCCATCACAGACGAAAATATGGGCTGCAGCGCTTTATAGGCGCCGTCGGGGCTGCCACTGGCCGATTCGGCGTTGGCCAGATTGCTGGAAATCGTGTTCAAACGTACCGACTGGGCGCTGAGCGCGGACCCGGAAACCTCTAATAAACCAAATAAACTCACGGTTATTCTCCTTTTATTGCCAGCAACAAGCCTTTCACGGAACCATCCAGAAAACGCAGGCTGGCCTGGTAGCGCATCGCATTGTCGGCAAAGGCGGCTTGTTCAATCGGCGCCTCCACCGTATTACCATCCAGGGATGGCTGCTGCGGATAGCGATAAAGCAGGGCGGCGCCACTACCACCGACACCGGCTGCCATATGACGCGGATTGGTTCGAACCTGGGCGCCATCACGAGCCGCCCCCAGCGCTGCACGAAAATCCACGTCGCGCGCCTTGTAACCCGGGGTGTCAGCATTGGCCAAGTTAGACGCGAGCACCTCGGCGCGCCGACTGTAAGTCAGCAAACCCTGCGCATGCGTACTTAAAACCCCCTGCACCCAATTTGACATTCTCCACTCTCCCCGTACGCGACAACACCGATGCCCCTAACCCAGTTTCTGAAAACCATTCCCAAAACCAGGACCTGAAACCAAACGGCCAGGCATATCCATGCCAGGGGGATGAGCAAGGTCTATGCCAGCTTCAGGAAAACCACTGTTTGCGTGCTTCCTGACAGGACACGGTCGGTTTTCTGGCTGCCTGTGCGGCAGCACCTTGCCACCCAACGGCAAACCCCGGCAGGGATATCAGGCGCGGTAATTGCATAATTTATATCAGCGCTACAACTATGCTGCATAGTCCTTGAGAGCAGGATGTAAAAAACCACTGCACTGATTCGGCGAATGCCATTAACAAATTGATTTTAAAGGATTTATGTCACCACATCTCGTAAACATGTCGACTGACAACATTTTGACGCACGGCAAGGCAAGCCATGCCGCGCGCCTGGTGACCGTAATCGCCAGCCTACTGTTAGCATGGGGGACGCCCAACCTGGCGCAGGCAAATCCGGATGAGGTTCAGTCGATTGCATCCATCCGCACAGCAACAGCGGATTTTCTCGAAATCAGCCTGCGTAATAATGGCGCCACCACTGACTCCATCAGCCCTGACAACATCCGGGTCGGAAAGCTCGACTCCCGACTGGCATTAACTCGCTGCGAACAGGCGCTCACTACATTTTTGCCTGCGGGCGCACAACTCGCCGGAAAGACCACTGTCGGCGTACGCTGCGAGGGCCGCAAGCCCTGGACCGTGTATGTACCCGCCACCATAAACGTTAGCGGCACATTTATTGCTGCTACCAGATCACTACCACGAGGCCATATACTGGGCTACGATGACGTCGAGCCCAAAGAGCAGAACCAGGCTGAAATCCCCTGGGGATCGGTAAGCGACCTCGAGCAGGTGATTGGCATGGAGCTGAAACGTCCAGTTAATGCGGGCGGCGCGCTGACCTCAGCGATGCTTGGCAAGCCGGAAGTGATCAAGCGCGGACAGCAGGTCACTGTCTACTCCGGCAGCGGCGGTTTGCAGGTCAGTGTCGCAGGCGTCGCCATGGCAAGTGGTGCGGAAGGCGAGAGGGTAAAAATCAGGAATGCGCGCTCCAAGCGCATCATCGAGGGCACGGTGCGTGCCGACGGCAGTGTGGTGGCGGATCCGTGGTAAATCACGGATGAACTCACAGCTACTGCAGCTCGCGGTCACCAGTCACCGCTCAGGCTTTTCCATGGGGAGGGCAACACCATGATTCATATTAAAGTTTCCGCGCAAATTGTCGATATATGCAGCGGATCCAGTAACAGAACGGAACAGGTGTATTGATGGCTATAGACATCACCCAGGTTAACGGCGGGCAAAATGCAAATGGCAGCGCTTCGCAAAAAACTGGGAGCACGGCAAAAAGCGCCACAGATACCAGGCAATCAACGGTTGACGCGGACGCGCCCAAAGCCGCGGCGACACCAGCTACCGACACCCTGACCGTTACCGACCAGGCCGTCAAACTGCAGCAACTCGAGCAGGAACTGGCCAATATCCCAGCAGTGGACACTGCGCGGGTAGATAAACTTCGGCACGATGTTGAGACCGGTGCTTACAAGATAGACAGCAATGCCATCGCCGAAAAGCTGATCGGCTTTGAGCGGGAGCTCAGCTAGCTTGACCAGCAATGTCAGTAGTGCTGGCGCTGTCGGCCGCACCCCACCCCTGGCTACCCTGACCGATATCGTGCGTGCTGAAATTGACCTCGCGCGACAATTGCTGACCACTATCCAAAACGAGCATGCTGCGCTGCTCGAACAGAATGCCGATGCCGTCAACAGGCTCGGGCTGGCCAAAAGAGATCTGTCTGCAGCCCTCGACGCGACGGGCTCGAAGCGCGACAGACTGTTAAGCGAGTGGGGCTTCAAAACCGGCTCGCCTGGAACAGCCGCTCTACTCGATCAATACCCCGACCGAGTATTAGCCGATGCCTGGCAAACCCTGCACGCCGTCGCAACGCTTTGCAGACAGGAGAATAATCTTGTTGGTATCGCCATCGGGAAGCACTTGATGGTCGCCAATCAAGCCATACAGGTTCTCAAATCTGGCGCCAGACCATCGGAACAACTCTATGCCGCCGATGGTGCCAAAACGGCGAAGACAGCACCTCAGACACTCGCCAAAATCTGAACTGACATCTGCACCGACAACAGAACCTTGCCTCGACCCAACGCAGCAGGTACCCTGTAGCCCGACCAAACACCAGCACACTCAAATTTATGGCAGACACGGATCGTAAATCGCGCAGCCGCTCTGCTGAGCTAGACCCAAATGCCGTCGCCGACCCACTGCAGCAGGCACAAATACTAAGGCAATTACTGGACAATCGCTGCCAGCTAAGCGTTAAGGTACCCGGTAGCGAGAGCACCTTTGTCAGTACCGTGCTGTCGGTCAACCGCGATGAAAACTCCATGGAACTCGACGAACTGACACCCGAGCCAGGGCATCTGCTGGCGGTTAACAGTCAGCAGCTTGAAGTGTCTACGACGTTGCTCGGTGTGCTCGTTAGTTTTTCTGTCCGCATTGCGCGCATCGGCCAGGAGGGCGGCAACTGGGTATATGTGGCCCACTTCCCCAACGAGCTGGTTTACGAGCAACAGCGAGAGTACTACCGAATCTACATGGGTATGATGGCTCGCCCAACCATTGAAATCCGCCTCGACGACCAGACTGTCGTCAAAGGTGAGCTAGCTAATATATCCCTCGGCGGAGCGCTGGCCCAGCTCCCACCTCAATTTGACCTCGAGATCGGTGATCAACGTCACGGTTGCAAAATCAAATTTGCCAAAAACGATGTCTTTGAGGTGGATGTGGAAATTCGTCACCTGCAGCCCGACCCCAAAACCAATGCCGTCAAGGCAGGTCTTCTTTTTGTAGGCCTGGATCAGCAGCAATTGCGAGCCTTGCAGAAACACACCGCCAATATTGAAAGGCAAAATATGCGAGTCTGACGCTTAATTCATTAGCTCGCGCTTAATTGTTCGCTATACCGAAAGACCAGGTCATGCCGCCACTTCGACCGCGTTGCGGCCTGCGCCTTTGACAAGACGAAGGGCGCCATCAGCCCGCTGCAGTGCAGTCTGGATGGTATCGTCGGACTTAACCTCGGCAACGCCAATAGAAAGGGTAATCTCCACGGGTTTCCCGCCATCGTGAAATCCCGTTCGTCGCACATTGCGCATCAATGCTTCAGCAAGATTTTTAGCCTCAAGAGCCTGCGTGTTCGGCAACAACACGACAAACTCGTCACCCCCATACCTCGCGATATAATCGGTTTCCCGTATCCTCGATTTCATGGCTCCAGCCACCGCGCGCAACACCGTATCGCCAGCAATGTGGCCAAACGTATCGTTTACCGCCTTAAATTCATCCAGGTCGACAAACAACAGTGACAGCGGATATTTTATTCTGCGGCTGTGAGCAAACTCATCAGCCACCCGCTTGTCAAAGCCACCCCGGTTTGCCACACCAGTCAGGGCATCCATATTGATAGCAAGCTGTTTCTCGTTGACTTCATGCCGCAAATTTTCTATCTGAGCATCCATCGAGCGCAGTTGTCCGGTCAATTCGGCAATCTTGCCCCGGGCCACGTCCACCCGCTGACGTTGATTGTCTATGTAATCCGTAAACGACCGGTTAAGCACTTCAATCCGTTTCGCGACGACTTGTTTAAGCAAATCGAGATTTGCGCCCTGCGCCACTGCGTCCTCAATACCGGACACCTGTGTGCCGACTTCGGCCTGAATCTGGTCTGCATTGTTTATCGAGGCCTCCGCGTTAACGGCACTCACGATGTCGCCTTCCAAATCTTTTAAGCGCAGCCTTATCTCACCAAGAAAATTTTCGGTTTTCCCACGCTCACCGTCGATTTCAGACGTTATTTCAACAACCAGCTGCAACGTGCTTTCCAGCACCAGCTGCAAATCATGCAATGATTGAGCATCATTCATCTGCGCCTTAACCCGCTGGGACCGCTCTGGTGTCATGTCCAGCGCCTGAATCTGCTCCAGCACTTTACCCAACACCGGACCGAGGTCATCACGCACCAACGCAAATATTTCACCGGCGGTTTGCTGAGCTGAACGTCCAACCAATCTGGATCGCCAGGAAGTGCGTTTCCGCTGCTGATCAGCCATTGGCGCAACCACGGGCTCAGTCATTGAGGTATCCGACCGTTCCGCTCCAATCGCCCCAATCAGGGGGATCAATTGCCGCACAGAGTTGGCGACATCGGCCAGAGAGCTCGCCGCTTCCAGCTGTTGTTTAAGCTCAAAGAATGCGTCAATCTGTGGAAACCCGGCATCAAGGGCCGCCACTAACTGCCTCGCCGAATCCGCCACATCAGCGCTCGCCGCCTCCGCTCGGACAAGCCCCCCGCCCACCAGGTGCTGGAAAAATGCACTCGCATGATCTTTCAGAGCAGCTCCGTCTTTATCCCGGGACAGAGATTTGCGCAATTGCTCAAGAATTGTATTGAAAGAATCGTCGGTAGCAGGAACCAGAAAGGTCAATTCAACAGCTATCCGGGTTAGCAATGCCTGTCTTTCTTCAGCGGACATCACCACCTGGCGTTCACCGTTTGAAATAGACATACCTGACACGACCATGACCACTACCTTAAGCTGATTATTATTGTTGTCCTACAAATGATCGCATTGCCTCCTTGCCACCTGGTTGCGCATTCTATACAGATAGACTTTGCTCAACAGCCCTTAAACGGGCTATAAGAATCTATATTCGCTGATTTTCAGTATTCGATCCATTTAGCGCAAGTAACGCTGGCTGAGGCTAGATAAATTGGCCGTTACCAGGATGCGTGTAAAAAGTTCCTTTACAGGTTTTGTGTGGTGTTTTACGGTATGGTCAGCTTAATGGCACGATCAACACGCGGGCTAGCAAGACCTCCTTAATTAACCGGGATTAGTCAGCAATGACCTCTGACCAGGATACCAACCCCGATGCCGAGTTATCGTCCGGCGAAGAATCGCTTGATCGGCCAGGAATCAGCCTGCAGTCTTCTGCCGCGCGCCCTCAGGTAAACCGCAACTTCAGCGCCTCAGCTGCATTTTCCGGGCGGAAAGAAAGACCCCTGAACAGGGACATCGACCCACCGATTAAGTCCACCCCCCACCAAACCGCGGACAAGAAACTCAAAGCAGATAACAAGGGCGATGGTGAACAAATACCCGCTGACAAAACCCGCGTCTTACCCGAGCAAACACCTCCCCCGGAACTGAAGGACCTTGTCGGGGACAAAAACCCGTCGTGGGCAGGCATGACTACCCCCAGACCGACAAAAGACAGAAGCGTTCTGATCATTGCTTGCACAGCCGCACTTGTGGTTGCCGCGGCGCTCTTTGGCGGCTACACGGTATTCCAGTTGACCGGCGAACTGGACGCGATAAAGGAAGAACTGACCAGCGTCAAACTCGCTTCACCTGCAGCGTCGACCCCTGGCGACGACATACAAAATACCCAAAATGAAGAAACTGCCGAACGGGTTAGGGCGCTGGAAACAAAAGTGGGCGCTTTAGCAATGTCACCAGGCCCCGACTCAGGCAGCCTGGACACTGCCATTGAAGACCTGACCCAGAGGGTCGGCAAGCTTGAAGCGGCAGTAGAACAGGACATCGGAAAAGCTGAACGGCAAAAACTTGCGCAACGGCTCAACAACGTCGAGTCTGTCGTCGCATCGGTCAGCGCGAATACCGAGGTTCGGAAGCGACTGGACAGACTCGAGCAAGCCACTGTCGTTAACACATCCAAAATCTACAACAGTGAGCCCAGGCAAAATCTGGATACCGCGCCCGTGTCTGCCGCACAGCAACCGTACGGCAACTGGTCTATAAATGTGGGGACCTTCTCCGATCGCAGGTCTGCCGAAAAGCTGCTGACAAAAGTTCAGGGTATCGTAGAACGTGCTGAAATCCAGACTATAACTGCCGATAATCGGTCGCTATACAGAATCAGAGCCATCGGTTACCGTTCCCGGCGCGCTGCCGAGCTGCAAGCTCAGAGCTTACAGGCTGCGATAGGACTCAGCGGGCTGTGGATTGATCAGCGCGAATGAATTGTCGAGTGATCATTCCCTTATTGATTAACCAGGTCATCAAACAGCTCGGCGTCGTTCTGTTGTCCAGCCAGGCGCTTTTGAGTCTCCCTTATCGCGGGATCATACCTGGTGTAGTTGCCGAATATAGTCGTCCACCTGGTAGTTCTATCACAGCGAAAACGCAACGGATCGATACGCTGACCAAGCTGCTCGCATCCCTCCCGCGAATAAAAGCCCGACTCCATCAAGGTGTAGCGCTTTGACGATGCTTCCGTTCTAACCAGTAGATCATAGGTTGGCCAGAACACATAGAGTGTTGCCGCCAATAATGACATCAAAATCAATTTCACGGTTCGATCCTCCCCAAGCACCGCCATGGACATTACCATGGCGGTCAACCAGGCTAGCAACGCACCCCCAGTGTTATGATTTTGCAGACTTATTCTGTGATCTGGTTCCCGTGGCCGGCAAATATTTGCGCGCGCGGCAAGCGTTACAAGCGCTTCGCTTTGCGCCGCCTTTGCTACTGGGGAAGGGGGATCAGGTGTATTTATTCAAACTTCTTAGGGCCGGGCACGATCGACGGGAACGAGAGTGGCACGACGTTGCCGCCCTTTACTTCGGTGATTTTGCACACCCCTTCCTTTTCGACCTCATCAATACGCACCACCGAGTGAATGGGAATATAGCTGCGCTTGATCGAAGCAAATTCGTTTTTCAGCCGTTCTTCCGCAGGATCAACTATCACCTGACTGCGCTCGCCAAAAACAAATTCTTCCACTTCCAGGAAACCCAATAAATCGCTTTGAAATACGCTGCGAGCGTACAGCTCGTACACTTGGCTCTGATTGAAAAATACCACTTTGTAGATCGGTTCGTTCGCCATGAGTCACTTACAGGGTAGCCAGATGAAAAGTGCGCAATAGTAACACATTTGTCACCAGACTCATCGTGTCAAAGCGGCGACAGGCTAGGTTTGGCGACAGCGAACGACTATAATCACCGGCCGTCGCAACGCCGTGTTTCACTATGACCAGGCCTCAGGTCAAAAAATTGCATATCGTCACCCATGGCTGCCAGATGAATGAGTATGATTCGGCGCGAATGAGAGACTTGCTTGGCGACAGCCATCAGATGGTCACCACTGACGACCCGGCAGATGCTGATGTACTTCTCCTCAACACTTGTTCGATCCGCGAAAAAGCTCAGGAAAAAGTCTTTCACCAATTGGGTCGCTGGAAGCGCTTAAAAGACATCAGGCCTGACCTCATTATCGGCGTAGGTGGTTGTGTCGCCAGCCAGGAGGGCGATGCGATTACCCGTCGCGCACCCTTTGTCGATCTCGTTTTCGGCCCCCAAACACTGCACCGCTTACCGGAAATGATTGCCCAACGTCGCATCGGCAGCAGTGCCGTCATTGATGTGAGCTTTCCCGAAATCGAAAAATTTGACCGCTTGCCACAGCCCGAGGCTGATGGCGTTGCAGCGTACGTCTCGATCATTGAGGGCTGCTCAAAATATTGCAGTTTTTGCGTTGTGCCCTACACCCGCGGCGAAGAGGTCAGTCGACCGGTCGCTGACGTGCTGGCGGAAGTGGCTCACCTGGCTGCCCAGGGGGTGCGGGAAGTTAACCTACTCGGGCAAAACGTCAATGCGTTTCGCGGCCTAAACCCGGATGGGGCAACCTGTGATCTGGCTGAGTTAATTAGCTATGTGGCGCGAATTGATGGCATAGACCGTATTCGCTTTACCACCTCGCACCCGATCGAATTCTCCGACGCCCTGATCAATGCCTATGCAGAAGTGCCGGAGCTGGTTAGCCACCTGCACCTGCCGGTGCAAAGTGGTTCAGATCGAATTTTGATGGCCATGAAGCGCGGCCACACGGTCCTTGAATACAAATCCATTATTCGCAGACTTAGAAAATTACGGCCGGACATCAGCCTGTCATCCGATTTCATCATTGGTTTCCCCGGAGAGACGGAAGCAGATTTTGCCGCCACGATGAAACTGATAGAGGACGTCGGCTTTGATAGCTCCTTTAGCTTCGTATACAGCGCCCGCCCCGGTACCCCCGCTGCCGAGATAGCGGACACAACACCTGCTGACATACACAAACAACGGCTGCACATTCTGCAAACACGCATTAGCCAGCAGGCAATGGCCATCAGCCAGCAGATGATTGGTCGCACCGAACGGCTGCTCGTCACCGGCATTTCGAAAAAGGACCCTGGTCAGCTGCAAGGTCGCACCGAAAACAATCGCGTGGTTAATTTCGCCAGCCCAGATCGCAGCCTTATCGGCCAGTTTGTCGATGTGCAAATATGCGAGGCTTTGCCCAATTCATTGCGTGGCATCGCCGTAGAGGCTACTAACGTCGCCTGTCAACGCGGTCAGACAACTTGATGCTGGCGCCTGACACTCACCGCCTGGTGTATAAACATCCGCGACGATTGTTTTATTCATCGACCAAAGCCGCTATCCTTAGCCTTATCAGCCAAACTAGAGCGACCGACACACGCATTTGAACACTATCCCCGCGGCTTACACGGTTACCCTGGAACCCAACGACACGCGTCGACTCGCACAGCTTTGCGGGCAGTTTGACGAACACCTCCACCAGATCGAGCAACGCCTCAATGTCGAGATTAGAAATCGAGGCAACGTGTTTGCCTTGTACGGCGATCCAGCGCACGCACGTGCCACAGCCAATTTGCTTACCCACCTGTACGAGGAAACCCATACGTCCTGTAACCTAGGCCCACAGGATGTGCATTTATACCTACAACAATCGGACATGGAATTTCATATGGAACAACAGGCTCCCGACCACGGCGCTGACAATGTCAGAAATTTCTCGATTATTCGTACTAAAAAAGGCAATGTGACGCCGCGGGGTAAAAACCAGCAGCACTACGTGCGCGCCATCCAAACTAATGACATTAACTTTGGTCTCGGCCCGGCCGGCACCGGTAAAACGTATCTTGCGGTTGCCTGTGCAGTGGAAGCACTCCTCCGACACGAGGTGGAAAGAATAATCCTGGTCAGACCAGCGGTTGAAGCCGGCGAAAAGCTCGGCTTCCTGCCTGGCGACCTGTCTCAAAAAGTCGACCCTTACCTGCGGCCACTCTATGACGCACTTTACGAAATGATCGGGGTAGAAACCGTTGGCAAACTGATTGAGCGAAATGTCATTGAAATTGCTCCGCTTGCCTACATGCGCGGCCGCACACTGAGCAACGCGTTTATCATCCTCGACGAAAGCCAGAACACAACCCGCGAACAGATGAAAATGTTTCTCACCCGCATCGGTTTTGGCTCCACCGCCGTCATCACGGGGGATACAACCCAGATTGATCTGCCCCGGGGCACCCTCTCAGGTTTAGTCCATGGCGCCATGGTACTGGACGGTGTATCCGGTATCTCATTCACCCACTTCGAATCCAAAGACGTCGTTCGCCACCCATTGGTACAAAAGGTGGTCGAGGCCTACGCAACCTTTGAAAAAACCGACGCTGACTGATGAACGCCAATATTACCATTGAGAATTGCACCGGGGATGAGGCTCCGGAGCCCGACTCGATTCAACGCTGGGTCGAGGCCGCGCTTACCAACCACAGAGAAAATACTGAGCTCGGTATCCGTATAGTTGACGCCGCTGAAAGCGCCGCACTAAATGAACGCTATCGGGGCAAGCAGGGACCAACCAACGTGTTGTCTTTCGCCGCCGACCTGCCCAATTTTATTCCACTGCCCCTGCTCGGTGATCTGGTCATTTGTGCTCCCCTGGTATTGCAGGAAGCGCTGGCACAAGGCAAACATCCAAACGCCCACTGGGCCCACCTGGTCGTGCATGGCACCCTGCACCTGCTCGGTTACGATCACACTACAGAACAGGAAGCAAAAATCATGGAAGGACTTGAGGCAGAGATTTTAACCCATCTGGACTTCCCTCCACCCTATGAACCTCCCTGTGAAACAGGACAACAGGCGACATCTGCGAGAATTGATACCAGTGAATAACGACAGCGACAACGGCCCAGGTCAATCCTGGTTTGCCCGGCTTAGCCAAACTTTTTCGTCTAAACCGGCAAGCAGGGAAGATATAGCAGAGCTACTGCGCTACGCGCACACTCATAAAATTCTCGACAATGAAGCGCTCCAGATCATGGAGGGTGCCCTCAACGTCGCTGATCAACAGGTCCGGGAAATAATGATTCCACGCTCGCGGATGACAGTTGTGCAGCGCGGCGCAGACGTTGAGCAGATACTGGCCATGGTCATTGAATCCAACCACTCTCGGTTTCCGGTGGTCGGCGACTCCGCGGACGACATCAAAGGCATCCTCCTCGCCAAGGATTTATTACCACTGGCGCTAAACGGGTATGAGGATTTCAGCATCGATCAGGTCATCCGCCCCGCGACAATTATCCCCGAAAGCAAGCGCCTCAACGTGCTGCTCCGAGAGTTTCGCGAACAGCGGTACCACATGGCCATTGTGATGGATGAATACGCCAGCGTTGCAGGCCTGGTCACTATTGAAGACATCCTCGAAGAAATTGTCGGTAATATCGAGGACGAAACCGACCATGATGAACCTAAGTTCATTCGTCGCCAGCAGGACGGAAGCTACCTCCTTGCCGCACTCACCCCGATCGAGGACTTCAACGAATACTTTGGCACCGGTCTTAGTGAGGACGAATTCGATACCATCGGGGGTATCGTCACCAAGGCTTTTGGCCACCTGCCGAAAACCGGTGAAATCACCACCCTCGACAGCTACCGCTTCCACGTGCTCGAAGCCGACGCCAGGCAAATACACTTGCTGGAAATGCAACTCATTGCCGACCGTCCAGACTGCTAACAAAACTCCGTGCCAATTAAATTAACCGCTCCTCGATGCGCCGCCGCACTGCTCAGTGGTGCACTGCTGCCACTGACATTCGCGCCCTGGTCATGGTGGCCAATGGCGCTCATCAGTTGCGCTGTGCTCAGCGCACTCATGCATGGCACCAGACCGCGCCAAACTTTTATCACCTGCCTGTTTTTCGGCACCGGCCTGTACGCCACAGGCGCCTCCTGGGTCTACGTGAGCATCCATCAATATGGCCAGGCATCGATGTTACTGGCGACTCTGCTCACGGCCGGTTTTGCCGTCGCTCTGGGGCTGGTTTTTGCCATTCCGCTGAGCCTGTATGGCTATCTGAAGCGCGATCATAATGGCCTTGGGCTGTTCGCTTTCGCAACACTGTGGGTGCTGAGCGAGTGGTTCCGCGGATGGTTTTTAACAGGTTTTCCCTGGCTCTTTTTGGGCTACGGGTTTATCGACACGGGCCTGGCGGGCTGGGCGCCACTGACAGGTATTCTCGGGCTCAGTGGACTGGTCGCTTGCAGTGGAGCGGTGATCGGACGCGCACTGATGCGTGCCGACCCACCTCGCATTACGGCGCTAGCAGCGATCCTGCTAACGGCAACCTGGTGGGGCGGCGGCCAACTGCAAAAGCTCAGCTGGACGATCCCGGCCAGCAGCACCCCATTAACTGTGGCTCTCGTGCAACCGAATCAACCCGTCCTAACCAAGTGGCGCGAAGATGCCCTGCCAGTCATCCTCGCCGATATCCGCGGAAAAACCCTGACATTGCGTAACAACAACCTGGTCATTTTTCCCGAATCAGGAATTCCTGCGTTGAAAAACAGCGTCGACAACTTTCTAGCGGGGCTCGACAAGGCCGCGACTAACCAGCAAACGGCAGTTATCACCGGCATTCCGATGCAGTCGGACACCGGCAACTACTTTAATGGTGTCATCGGCCTCGGCCTCGCCGCTGGAAGTTATCAAAAACGACGCCTGGTGCCTTTTGGTGAATACCTTCCGTTCGAGCACTGGTTAAGAGGCTTGATTGCCTTTTTCGATTTGCCCATGTCTTCATTTAGCGCGGGCGCGGACCAACAAGCACTGATAGAGGTCGGCCCTTTCGACGGCGCAACTTTTGGGGTAGCCACGGCGGTTTGTTACGAGATCGCCTATTCCGACCAGATGGCCGCCGATGCCCGACAGGCCAATCTGCTGTTAACCGTCAGCAACGACACCTGGTTTGGCGATTCTCTGGGGCCCCATCAGCACCTGCAGATTGCCCGTGCGCGCGCGCTGGAGACCGGCAAGCCACTGATACGCGTCACTAACGATGGCATCACGGCCATTATCGACGAGCGTGGCGAGGTCCTGAACCAGCTACCCCGCTTCCTGCCCGGCATCCTCCAGGGTGAGGTTATGCCACGCAGCGGCGCGACGCCTTATAGCCGCACAGGGCCCCTTCCTCTAATAGTGGTTTGCCTGGTCGGTTTTTTGCTGGCACTCGCCCTGTCCAGGCGCCGCATCACCAAAACCCTTATGTAACCAGCCTCACAGCGCGCTAGGTGTAACTGCGGCTTTCCCCTATAATTTCGCCCTTGCGCTTAATGGCCCGGGAGAAAGCTATCCCGACCATTTTCTAGACGAGAACTTTTCCAAGACCCGAGCCTATGCAAGAGCAATATCACCCGAAAACCGTCGAACAAACAGTCCAGCAGTACTGGCGAGAAAATCATTGTTTCAGGGTCCGCGAGGATCGGGATCGGCCTAAGTATTATTGTCTGGCGATGTTTCCCTATCCGAGCGGTCAGTTACACATGGGCCACGTGCGCAACTACACCATTGCCGACGTCATTAGACGCTATCAGCCCATGCTGGGCAAAAATGTCCTGCAACCGACGGGTTGGGATGCCTTCGGCCTGCCGGACGAGAATGCCGCCAT
>JBFJZC010000047.1:0-13772 GCA_041622295.1 Porticoccaceae bacterium | reverse complement strand
ACCCTGAAAAGCCGATCTATGACATCCCGGCTGCCCCCAATATTAATGCGGTGGATCTGGTCACAAGGCTCGAGCAGCAAATAGCGCCGTTTCATCCGGTATTCCATCTCAACCAGCAAGTCATCGCACTGGAAAATCTGGGCGAGCAATGGCGACTCACCACGTCAGCGGGTAATAGGATTATCGCCAAAGCCGTGATTATCGCGGCTGGCGCTGGCGCTTTTGGCCCTAACAAGCCACCCTTGCCCGGTATCGAGCGGTACGAGGGCAAGTCAGTCCATTATTTTGTGCAGAAGCAGGATATATTTCGCGATCGCCGAATTGTCATAGCGGGAGGCGGAGATTCCGCCGTCGACTGGGCTCTCGCGCTGGCCGACGTCGCGGCTGAAATTTATGTGGTCCATCGCCGCGACCGGTTTCGCGCTGTCCCCGACAACGTCCAGCAAATGAAAGACCTCGCCAAACTGGGCAAAATCGAACTGGTCATTCCCTACCATCTGGCTGCCCTGGAGGGCGAAGGCGACCAACTGACTGCCGTACATCTCAAAGACCTTGACGGTCATCAACGGCGCATCGCAGCGGATCATTTACTATCTTTCTTCGGTCTGGCCAGCAAACTGGGACCGATCAATGAATGGGGTCTGGATATCCATCACGGCCTGATCAAGGTCGAGCCCACCACCTGTGCGACCAACCTACCTGGAGTATTTGCTGTTGGGGATATCGTTAGTTACCCACATAAACTCAAGCTCATACTGTCTGGCTTTGCCGAGTGCGCCCAGGCCGCGCACGCTGCCTTCAAGGTCGTTAACCCCGGGGAAGCCCTTAATTTTGTACATTCCACGACATTGGGAATACCGCCTTTGTAGAGGCTACGCAATACTTGCCTGTCGGCGTTGCCCGACAGCAGGCAGCAAAATAGTATTAACCAGCCAATCACAGCTTTTGAGAGGAGCGATATAAATGCCAAAAATCACTTTTATCCAGGTCGACGGAACGCGCGTAGACGCCGAAGCCAAGATCGGCAATACCGTCATGGAGGTAGCCAGGGAGCTGGATCTACCGATGCTCGCCGCCTGTGGTGGTTCATTGGCCTGCGCCACGTGCCATGTCATTGTTGACGAGGGCTGGTACGAACAAACCGGCGAGCTCAGTGAAGATGAAGAGGACCTGCTCGACACGGCCCACGACCTCACCGCGACCTCCCGTTTGGCCTGCCAGATCAAAGTTAGCGATGATCTTGATGGGCTAGTTGTCACCCTGCCGCCGATGGATTAGGCAGAACAAATCAAACTTCCCGTCCGCCCTGGGCTCGCGAAGTACTGGCGTGCTTGAACGGCGTGCTTGACGAATACGACGATAAGCAAAGGTGGAACGCTGCGGCTTAGCTCAGCTGCAGCGGCGGTGCAGCCAGTGCCGCGTATTGTTCGCGCAATTCCAGAATATGTTCACCCCAGAACCTTTCCGTATTGAACCAGGAAAAGGCCCTGGGAAAGGCCGGATCGTCCCAGCGACTGGCAATCCACGCGGTGTGATGCAGCAGCCGCAGCGTGCGCAGCGCCTCTATCAGGTTGAGCTCCCGGGGATGGAATTCGGAAAATTCGTTGTAGCCTTCGATGATCTCAGATATTTGCGCGATCTGCTCAGGACGGTACCCCGACAGTAACATCCACAGGTCCTGGATCGCGGGTGCCATCCGGGCATCGTCAAAGTCGACAAAATGTGGCATGTCATCCCGCCATAAAATATTGCCGATATGGCAATCACCGTGGGTACGCAACAGGGAAATATCCGCCAGCATCGTCAGCTTTTCCTCCAGTGCCTGCAGCAGGTCGGTGGTAATCGCCTGATAGGAAGCCCGCAATGACGCGGGAATAAACCCCTCACTAACCGTTGCCACACTTTGGTAACCGTAACTGTCGATATCCAGCGTCGGTCGGTGCACAAAGGGTCTGGCGGCACCGACCAGGTGAATTCGCCCCATTAAACGGCCGATAATAAACAGGCTGTCAAGGTCACCCAGCTCTGGCGCACGACCACCCCGGCGCTTAAACAGGGCAAAGCGAAAGCTGCCAAATTTGAACAAACTTTCATTCTGCTCATTTTGCCAGGGGGCTACCACCGGTAACTCATGAGCGACCAGTTCAAAACAAAACTGGTGCTCCTCTTCTATCTGCTGATCGGTCCAGCGCTGTGGTCGGTAAAACTTGGCAATGATGGGCTCGCCATCTTCAATACCGATCTGGTAGACCCGGTTCTCGTAGCTGTTCAGGGGGAACAGGCGACCATCGCAGAGCAGACCCTGGCTCTCGATTGCGTCGATCAGGAAGTCTGGCGTCAAAGTATCAAAGGGGTGGAGGGGTTGACCCGTCATATTGGTAATTACCGTCGGCACCGTCATGCCAACGCATCGCTTCTCAGCGAGTGTGGAGGCTAAAGCGCACAGCATAGCACCGTTCTGGTAACGCGCAGCCTGACACCCTCGCTGGCACGCCGCAACGGTTTTTGACCTATAATCCATCGGCTACGCTGTTCGTCGCCAAAAGTAAGCAGGTCAAGCCAGGTTAACTCTCGGCAACTAAGGCTCGTCGACTAAGTAAATTGATGCGCAACCGGAAACTACAACAGAGACAAAATATGAACAAAAGACCTCTGTCCGCCACCCAGCGGCTGATGCAAAAAATTGCTTCCACAGCGCCGGGCGCCTGGTTTCTCGCGCGCGCCATGCACCACCTGGATCGCCTGGTGTTCAAACTGTCAGGCGGACGCACCACCATGGCCGGGGTCATGACTGGTTTACCTGTCGTCGTGCTCGCCACCAAAGGTGCCAAAAGCGGGCTGATCCGAACCATCCCGCTGCTTTGTATTGAAGACGAAGAGCGTCCCGGCACGCTCGCTGTCGTGGCCTCAAATTTTGGCCAGTCGCATAATCCAGCCTGGTACTACAATCTCAAAGCCAACCCCGAGACCACAGGGAGCATCAACGGGCTGGTCAGCAGCTACGCCGCACACGAAGCCAAAGATGAGGAGTACGAGCGGTTCTGGAACTACGCCCTCGATACCTATATCGGTTTCCCAAGCTACAAGGTAAGGGCGGGGCAGCGCCATATTCCGATCATGGTTATGGAGCCGCGCTCAGCCTGACTGGGGGCATCAGCCCGTTGATCCCGCGCCCTGCAATTGCCGAACCTGGTGGAACTGAGGGGGCGCCATGCCTCCGGCGTTAATCTCAATAAAGCACCACTGAGCGAATACTTTCGCCCCGATGCATCAGATCAAATGCGGTATTGATTTGCTCAAGTGGCATAGTGTGGGTAATAAGATCATCGATATTGATCTTGCCTTCCATGTACCAGTCGACAATGGTAGGCACATCGCTGCGCCCCCGTGCGCCACCAAACGCCACGCCATGCCAGGAGCGCCCGGTCACCAGCTGAAAAGGTCGCGTCGCTATTTCCTGACCGGCCCCCGCCACGCCAATAATGTACGACTCACCCCAGCCCTTGTGGCAGCACTCCAAAGCCTGACGCATAACATTCACATTGCCAATACACTCGAAACTGTAGTCTGCTCCACCACCGGTCAGGTCGAGAATCGCCTCGACAACGTCCGGTGTCGCCGCCGGATTAATAAAATCGGTCATGCCGAACTTGCTGGCCAACTCAACTTTACCCGGGTTCAAATCAACACCGATAATCTGCCGCGCGCCGACCATCCGCGCACCCTGAATCACGTTCAGGCCGATGCCGCCCAGGCCAAATACCACCACCCGAGACCCCGGCTTGACCTGCGCCCGATAAACCACCGCACCGACACCTGTGGTAACACCACAACCGATGTAACAGACCTTATCAAAGGGCGCATCCTCGCGGATTTTCGCCACCGCAATCTCTGGCAACACCGTGTAGTTGGAAAAAGTCGAGCAACCCATGTAATGGAGGACTTTTTCGCCATTGATTGAAAACCTGCTACTGCCATCAGGCATCAGGCCCTGACCCTGTGTGCCGCGAATCGCCTGACACAAATTGGTTTTGGGGTGCAGACAATAATCACATTGCCGACATTCCGGCGTATAAAGGGGAATCACATGGTCGCCGACCTTGACGCTGGTCACCCCCGCGCCGACTTCCCGTACGATACCCGCGCCTTCGTGACCCAGAATCGCCGGAAATTCTCCTTCCGGATCATCGCCAGACAGGGTAAAGGCATCGGTGTGACAAACGCCGGTGGCCTTGATTTCCACCAGCACCTCACCCGCTTTGGGGCCCGCCAGATCGACGTCGTGTATTTCCAGCGGTTTACCCGCTGCATATGCAACGGCAGCACGGGTTTTCATAAATAGCTCCTAAACATAGTTGTGTCGCTCCTTAACATGGTTGTGTGTCTCCAGTCTGGCGTGACGCGGTGTTTGGTCGACGTCGCTGGTCTCTTTAGCGGCAGTCAGCTATCTTCCAAGCAAATGCTCCGTTTGGCAAACCACCGCCACCACACTTAATGTAGCGACCAGCAAGATGAAGGACATTCAGCATGGCAGCAAGCATGACACAAACCTCTCGCGCCCAACTTCAGGCCTGGTACCGTGCCGATGAAGCGACGGTAATGGCCCGCCTTGTGGCACTGGCGGAGGTTCCGGCCAGTGCCACAAGGCGCATTGAAGCTCACACGGCAGACCTGATCAACCTGATACGCGCCACCGAAACCGGGTCATCGCAGCTCAAACAACTGCTCCAGGATTACGACCTCAGTACCGACGAAGGCATCGCCCTGATGTGCCTGGCCGAAGCCCTGTTAAGGGTGCCAGACAACGACACCGCCGACCGCCTGATCGCGGACAAATTGAATGCCGCCAACTGGAGCAGTCACGCCGGTTTTGACCGCCCGATGTTTATCAACGCTGCGGCATGGGCGCTAATGCTGGGTAAGCAGACTGTAGCTGCCGAGGACGACGACCAGAGCGACGGCTTTAATGGCCATCACAAACTGCTATCCCGCCTCGGCGCGCCGGTGGTACGCACCGCCTTACGTGCCGCCATGAAGGCACTTGGTGAATTGTTCGTGTTTAGCGAAAGCATCGAAAACGCCTTGTCGAGGGCAAAGCAGGAGAACCTCGGCCTACAGCACTATTCCTTCGATATGCTCGGCGAAGCAGCCTGTACCGCCAGTCAGGCAGATCACTTTTTCGCGGAATATTTGCACGCGATCAAACAGCTTGCGCGCGGTGAAACGCAGCTGGCGAGCCCCGCGATATCGATTAAATTATCGGCCCTGCATCCACTCTATCGACCACAAAAGCGGGCGTCGGTTATCCAGGACATGTATCCAAAACTGCTCACATTGTGCCTGGCTGCCATGCAGGCCGAGGTAAGCCTGTGTCTCGATGCGGAAGAAGCTGACCGTCTCGAGCTTAGCCTCGATCTCTTCGAAAAGCTGCTCGAAGAACCCTCACTTGACGGTTGGGATGGGCTCGGTATCGCTGTGCAGGCGTACCAGAAACGCGCCTACCCGCTATTGGTCTGGCTGACCCAGAAAACCCGCGAAGCAGGGCGTAAACTACAGGTCAGGCTGGTCAAGGGCGCGTACTGGGATTCCGAAATAAAAGCCTGCCAGGTGCTGGGACTAAGCGACTTCCCAGTTTTTACGCGCAAGGTCAACACTGATATTTCCTACCTTGCCTGCGCAGGCTTTTTGCTTGCTCAGCGAGACATTCTGCTACCCCAGTTCGCCACCCACAACGCCCATACCCTCGCCAGTATTATCGACTTAAGCAGCGCACAACCGGGTGGCTTTGAACTGCAACGACTACACGGCATGGGAGACATTCTCCATCACCGCATCAGCCGCGATTTTGGCGTACCTTCACGTGTCTATGCACCCATTGGGGAGCACACGCATCTATTGCCCTATCTGGTCAGACGCTTGCTGGAAAACGGTGCCAACAGCTCATTTGTCAGCCAGGTAACGGATCTCGATCAATCCATTGACCATCTGACCAGGGACCCCGTGGCTATCTTCAGAGGGTTGCCAGAGGCGCGCAACCCCAACATCGCAACGCCCGAAAATATTTTTATACCAGAACGCAAAAACTCCTGTGGCGCGGATTTTTCTGATCCGGCCGAGGTCGCCTCTTTGTACAACGATATGACTACGGCGTGCCAGACATGGCTGCCCATGGACATTCACCCCCTTATCGCCGGGGCGCCTGCCGCCAGCGGCGACGATCACAGCCGTGATCAAGGCAGCTTCATCGTCACCAATCCGGCAGCCAGCCAAACTGCTGTTGGCAATGTATTATCGACCAGCGCCGCCGATGCGACGCGGGCACTACAGACGGCTCACAAATTTGCTCCTGCCTGGGCGGGCCTCAGCCCGCAACACCGCGCCGCGCTGGTCGACAATGTTGCCGAGCTCCTGCAGGAAGAGAAACCGGCGCTCATGGCCCTGTGCATCCGCGAAGCCGGCAAAACTATCGTCGATGCCGAAGCAGAGGTGCGCGAAGCCATCGATTTTTGCCGGTACTACGCCAGCCAGGCTCGCGCCCACGCCGATCCCATTGTTCTGCCGGGCAGTGTCGGCGAGCGCAACGAATTGAGCTGGCAGGCGCGGGGCCCGTTTTTGTGTATCAGCCCGTGGAACTTTCCGCTCGCCATCCTCACGGGTCAGGCCATGGCCGCCCTCGTCACCGGCAATCCAGTGTTGCTGAAGCCCGCCGAACAAAGCAGCCTGACCGCCGCCATGGCGACACAATTGTTCCACCGCGCCGGTATTCCACCTGAGGCCATACAGTTAATCCCGGGCGATGGGGCAACACTTGCCCAGCTATTGCTGCCGCGACGTGAATTAAAAGGCGTTGCCTTTACCGGCTCATTAGCGACCGCGCACAGCATTCATACAACGCTCGCGAACCAGCGAGACGAAATTATTCCTTTGATCGCCGAAACTGGCGGACAAAACGCCATGATCGTCGACGCCACAGCCCTGCCGGAACAGGTGGTTCGCGATGTCCTGGTCTCGGCTTTTGCCAGTGCCGGGCAACGCTGTTCCTGCTTACGCATTCTTTACGTACAGGACAGTATCGCCGACCTGCTACTGATCCTGTTAAAGGGCGCGATGGCCCAACTGCAGGTAGGGGATCCCTGGCTGCTTGCCAGCGATCTCGGACCGGTAATCAGCGCTCAGGCGGCAGACGAGTTGACGGCCCATATTGAGAAAATGCGACTGGTCGCGCAGGCTGTGTATAGCCCACCATTGCCCAAAGACGTGCCACCGGCGGGCCACTTTATTAGCCCCACCCTGATAGAGCTGGCCGACAGCAGGCAATTACAGGGCGAAGTGTTCGGCCCCATCCTCCACGTCGTGCGCTATTCGGCCAATGATATCGATCAGGTGATTGCAGGCATCAACGCCACCGGCTTCGGTCTTACCCTCGGCATTCACAGCCGCATTGACGCCTTTAGCCGCTATGTTGCTGAACGCGTCAATGTCGGTAACGTCTATATCAATCGTCACATGACCGGGGCGGTGGTGGGCAGCCAGCCCTTCGGCGGTCGGGGTGCGTCCGGCACCGGCTTCAAGGCCGGCGGGCCGCACTATCTATACCGGTTTATGACGGAAAAATGCATCTCCGTCGACACCACCGCAGCGGGCGGTAATGCCAGCCTGCTCGGCGAAAGTTAGACCTGGGCGAAAGCCCTGGATAAAAGCCCTCGGTGAAAACCAGGCATAACACATTGTGCAGACTGGAAACCTCAACCCAGCACATCGACAATGGATTTGCGCAAGCGCTCAACAAACATATCGATCTCGCCTTCGGAAATGGTCAGGGGCGGCGACATGACCATGTTATCGGCCACGGCGCGACACAGCAGACCGTTTTCAAAACATTTGTTATGCACCGGCACCCCAACGCCTGTCGGGTACCTGTCTGGATCTGGCGCGAACGTGATGGCGCCCAACAAACCGTAGTTACGAATATCGATAAGATGGGGTATATCACGCAGGCTGTGCAGCGCGTCCTCCCAGTATTGACCAATGGGACCCGATGCCCGTGTCAATAAGCCCTCCCGCTCATAAATTTCGAATGCCGCCAGGCCCGCAGCAGCGGCCACGGGTGCGCCCGCATAGGTGTTGCCGTGGAAAATTTCTGGCATGCCAGCCGGCGCGGCATCAAAAATCGTCTGCTGAATCTGTTCTTTGATAAACACCCCGCCCATGGGCACCGTACCGCCATTGATCGCTTTGGCAGTGGTCATTAAGTCTGGCGTGACGCCAAACTCGACCGCGGCAAAAGCCGATCCGGTTCGGCCATAGCCGGTCACCACCTCGTCAAAAATCAGCAAAATGTCAAACTGGTCACAAATTTCGCGTAATCTTTTGAGATAACCCCGCGGAGGCGGCACCATACCGCCCGCGCCTACGATAGGCTCAACAACCACCGCACATATATTATCAGCACCCCGGAATGCGATGATTTCTTTCAGCACATCAGCCTTGTCTGCGCCCTGCTCAGGCAGCCCCCGACTAAACGCGCTGTTAGCGATATCCAGCATGTCCGGTAAAAAGTCAACGTTATCGAGGGTAGGGAAGCCTTTGCGGTTATTGGCGATGCCCTGCAATGATGTACTACCGATGTTGACACCGTGGTAACCGCGCTCGCGCGCAACAAACCGGGTTTTTGTTGCCTTGCCCCGCGCGCGCTGATAAGCCGTCGCGATCTTCATGGCCGTATCGACAGATTCCGAACCAGAGTTAGTAAAAAACACCCGGTTCAAGCCTTCCGGAGCGTACTCCACCAACTTCTGCGCAAAACGAAATGTCACCGGCGAACCAAACTGAAAGGGCGGGCAAAAGTCCATTTTCAGCAACTGATCACGCACCGCATCGGCGACTTCCCGCCGACTATGGCCAAGGTTTGCGCACCACAACCCGGCGGTAATATCCAGCACCTCGCGACCGTCCGGTGTGTACAAAAAGCACCCTTCAGCCCTGTCGATCAGTCGCGGGTTTTGACGAAAGCCCCGTACGTTGGTAAAGGGTTGCCACCAGTGTTGCAGATCGAGATCGTTCATGCCTGTTCCCATTGAAAATTTAGTCAGTGTCTGGCTCACGCCGGAGCACATTTTAGCGAAAGATCGGCGCGACAGGCGGACAAAAATCAGTTGCAGACGAGTATTGCTATCAACACCCCGATGCAGTTACCATGAATCCAGTTCACCTAGTTGTTGCAACATATTGAATTTGTGAACTTTTGTGAACTTTAGCTTGCCTCTAATATGGGTCTCATAAATTGTGAATAAGCCTCAATCACCCATGCAAGGAGCCGCCGCATTTGAATATGGAGATCTTTTAATCGCCTACCTTGAACAGCTCGGCGTCGAGTATGTTTTTGGGATACCGGGCGGCGCCATTGAGCCTTTCTATAACGCCCTGGCAAGAAGTGAGCGACGCGGCGGTCCCCGAGCCATTGTTGCCCGGCATGAATCCGGTGCGGCGTATATGGCTGACGGTTATTCGCGGAACACCGGCAAGCTCGGTGTCTGCTGTGCAACCACCGGGCCGGGTGCCACCAATATAATCACCGGCGTTGCCGCAACCGCCGAATACAATATCCCGCTGCTGGTTATCACCGCGCAAACGCCGCTGGCGAGCTTCGGTATTGGCGCGGTTCAGGAGTCGTCCTGCACCTCCATCAACACCGTCGCGCTGCTCCAGCAGTGCTGTCGATACAGCACCCTGGTGTCCCACCCCGATCAATTTGAGCGCAAACTGATCACCGCCATCATGACTGCCTTTTCGGAGCGCGGGCCAGCGCATATCAGTGTCCCGATGGACGTGTGGTGCCACCCGCCCTCGCGCGGCCAATCCTTGTTCGATTTACCCGCCCTGCTGAACAAACCGTCGTTGTTTGACACGGCAGCCGTTGCGCAGCTCAGCACCGAAATCGAACAATGTAAAAAGCCGGTATTTTTAATCGGTGATGAGGCGGCCGAAGCCATTGGTTTAATCCTCACCGTGGCGATGCGGATTAATGCGCAGGTGATAGTAACCCCGCAAGGCAAGGGGCTGGTTAGCCCTTACCATCCCCTGTTTCGTGGCGTCATTGGCATTGCCGGGCATCGCGATGCGCGGCACTTGATGGCGGACCCGGAAGTAGACAAAGTGTTTGTCATTGGCGCCCACCTCGGGCAATGGGCCACCAGCGGTTGGGATTTACAGCTTTTTAACAAGCGCATTATTCATATTGAAGAAAGTGAAATTAACTTCGCCAGGACACCGATGGCCTCCCTCCATGTCAGGGGCCGTATCGAAACCATTTTCGACTCGGTGCTCAATAAACTCGGCAGTAGAAGCACGTCGCGGGCTAGTGAAAGCATCGACCTCAAAGAGGCCAGCGACTCGGGTCAACGCAAGCGGGCTTTTCATCTGGATGACGAAGACGGCTTTGTATCAGACGCCGTTCCCATCAAGCCACAACGCTTGATGCGCGAGTTACCAAATATATTCCCTGCCCGCACCCACTATCTCGCAGATGTGGGCAACAGTTTTGCGTGGGCAATTCACTATCTACACCCCTACGACAGACGCATCGCGGGTAAACGCGATGCCAGGGGTGGGCTGTTCCGTGCCACACTGGATTTTGCCCCCATGGGCTGGGCGATTGGCAGTGCGGTTGGCACCGCCCTGGCCCACCCCGGTGAACCCGTCGTATGCATTACCGGCGACGGCAGTATGCTGATGAGTGGTCAGGAAATCACCGTCGCCATCCAGGAGAAACTCCCGGTGATCTATGTCGTGCTTAATGACAGCGCCTTTGGCATGGTCAAACACGGCCAACGCTTTACAGGTGGCGAAGCGATCGCGTTTGACTTGCCAAAAACCGATTTTGCGCTGTTCGCCAGCGCCATGGGCGCCCAGGCCTATGTCATCGAAGCAGCGGACGATCTGCTGCGGCTGGATATTCAGGCTATCTGCGCGCACCCCGGCCCTACACTCCTTGATGTACGCATTGATGGTGAAGAACCGCCACCTATTGGCGGTCGCACCGACTTTCTGAAAGCCAGCATCTAGTCGGCTAACCGGAACAATCCCTATGAATGAGCCTGGCGATAACACGCAGCGCGAACAAATCACCACCAAAATATGGCGGGAAGAGTCGGAGCCCGACAATCCCTTTGCCGCCTCAGCCTGTTATTGCTCAGGCTACGATGTCTATGGTGATTTACTCGGCAAAATCAGTTTAATCGAGTACATCTGGCTGCTGTTTAAACTTGAGCCGCCCAGTAAAACTCAGGCCCAGCTACTTGAAAGCCTCGCTGTCGCCCTGGCCAACCCCGGCCCGAGAGACCACAGCGTGCGTGCAGCCATGAATGCCGGTGTTGGCGGCTCTACACGCGCCTCCGCACTGATGGCCGCCATTGCTGTTGGCGCTGGCAATCTCGGTGGCAGCCGCGAAGTTTACACCGCCATGCAATACTGGCAGCAATGCGGCGTCAACCTGGAAGCATGGCTTGAAATCATCGCCAATCCGCCCACAGACGAACGTACAGATGTCTGGCCGGAAATGGAGCATACCCCCGGCTTCGACCCCCACGGAGCCAGTTGCCCGACACCCGTTAAACAACTACTTGCCCACCTTAGTGCGTTGAGCAATGGCGGCTGCCTAAGCTGGCTTGACAACAATAGACAAGCCCTGGAAAAGCAGGCAGAGATTCCGCTTACTTATTCGGGCGTAGCCGCCGCCGCCTTTTTTGATCTGGGCTTTGAACCGGAACAGGCCGAAATTATTTATCTGTTTTTAAGATTGCCAGGGGCTGCAGCACATGCGCTTGAGCAAGAAAAAACCGGATTTCGTCAGTATCCTTTTTTCGCCAATGGACTGACCTTGACTAACGACCCAGGCCCGGTGGCCCGCCATGAATAAACAGCATCAGACGCCATCTGGGCCGACCTTATTAAAGCAGTGTGAAGACAACTGGCAAACTGATATGGGGGCCATATTCTTCGGTGAAAGAGCTGTTCTAAGGGGTAAAGATGTTCTTGAGGAGTTAGGCCAACACCATTGGATGGAGTATATGGTATTTGCTGTGACGGGCAGAGAATCAAAAAGCCTCGCTCGACTAATAGAAGCAATATGGGTAATAAGTACTAGTTATCCCGATCCCCGCCTATGGAATAATCGAGTTGCAGCACTTGGAGGAACGACACGTACTACAGGAGCATTGGCAGTAACCGCAGCATCCGCCGTTTCCGAAGCTACAACATATGGCTTAAAAACGTCAAAGGGTGCAATTGACCTACTGTACAGATTTAAGGATAAGATTGATTCCGGTCACCATTTAGAAGAATTGATAAACCTCGAACTAAAGCAGAATAGAGTTGTATGGGGATATGGGCGACCTCTTGCGAGCGGCGATGAACGAATCGTCCCGTTGATGTGCCTTGCTAGATCCCTCGGCTGCGGCAACGGACCTTTTGTAAAACTTGCGTTTCAAATTGGAGAATATCTAAGTAGATCGAGATACAAATATCAGATCAATATTTCGGCAGTAGCAGCGGGTCTTTTGGCTGATGAAGGTTTATCGACAAACGAATTTTACTACGTTGCTGCACTATCTTTTGTAGGGGGCATATTCCCGTGCTATGTCGATGCAGCAACCCATAAAGAAGGAACATTTTTTCCCCTTTCGACAGGCCGGATAAAATACAAAGGTTCAAGTTCTACCAGAAAATGGCATACACCGGGTGATTGAGCATGTATATAAATAAATTAATTCTGGCTTTGTATTCAATTTCTATACTCCACGCCGCAAGCGCGACTGCGGAGGACGATTTGGCGTCACTCTACGGCGATGAGGAGTTTGTTAGCATCGCCACAGGCATCTCTCAACCTCTTTCCAGGGCGCCCTCAGTTGCCTCTGTTGTGACTGCCAAGGATATCAAACAAATTGGCGCGACGGACCTGGATGAAGTATTGGAAACCATCCCCGGCCTCCATGTAGCCCGGAATGCCATCGGTCATGGCTCAATATATACCTTTAGGGGTCTATATACCGAATCAAACCCCCAGGTACTGATGTTAATAAACGGCGTCCCTCTTACCAATTTGTTTGTTGGCGACAGAGGACAAGCATGGGCCGGTATGCCCGTCGAGTCTATTTCGCGAATTGAGGTTATTCGCGGCCCAGGCTCTGCAATTTACGGAGCAGATGCCTTTTCGGGTGTTATTAACATTATTACCAAAAACGGCAGCGAATTTGAAGGATTAACGGTAGGGTCACGATACGGATCGTTTAACACCAAGGATATATGGCTAAACTACGGACATCTTGGTGAAGAGTTAAACGTTTTCGCAAGCGTAGAGTTTCACGATACCAATGGCCAGCACGAGATGATCGCTGCCGACGCCCAAACATTTCTGGATACCCTTTCGTCAACTGCCAGCTCTCTTGCACCCGGCGATGTCAATCTTCAAAGGAAAAATATCGATGCCCGTCTTCAGCTTGGTCGTGGCAATATCACATTAAACTCTGGTCTCCAAGTAAGGCGTAATGCGGGACTAGGAGTTGGTCTAGCGCAAGCGCTGGATCCTAATGGGGAAGTATCCAGCAAACGCTACAACACTGATATTACTTACGACAACCCAGAGTATTCGAAAAACGTCGGCATTAAAGCTACTGCCAGTTACCTGGATGTTGCCCAGGAAGTCGATAACGATTTGGTGCTTTTCCCTCCCGGTTCAAGAGGTCCTTTTTTTGACGCCGTAGGCAGCCCCCTTT
>JBFJZC010000046.1:0-13975 GCA_041622295.1 Porticoccaceae bacterium | reverse complement strand
CACGCTATCGCTCAACACCGGCCATTACAGGTCACACTCGACTTTTATGGCAAGGAAATTTTTAAAAATGCAGTCACCGGGATGGCCAGTGCCTGTGCAGAAGTATTAGAGAAATCTGCACTGTCCCTTGAAGACATTGATCTCATTATTCCGCACCAGGCCAATGCGCGCATTGTTGAGGCGCTGATCAAGCGCCTCGGCGCCGACATGAACAAGGTTGTACTGACATTGGATAAGTACGCTAACACTTCAACCAGCAGCATTCCCATCGCGCTTTGCGAAGCGCTCGATCAGGGTCGCGTCAAGCCGGGTATGACGATTTTACTGGTGGCTTTTGGCGCTGGGCTGACCTGGGGGGCGACGCTTTTGAAGTGGGGTGATCGGGTAACTGCGCTGGGCAGCACAGACGTGGAGTTACCAGCCACGGATAAGACCGGGCTTGACTTGATTAAGGAGGCCATAGCGGTTCGTGCAGGTGCCAGTAATCGGTACCGATAACACCCGAAACTGGAGGTCAAACGATGTTATCCGCTAGTTCACCCGGTACCGAGACACCGGCTTTTGTCCACCTTCATTTGCACAGCGAATACTCTCTCCTGGATGGAACCATCGGGGTGCGGCAGCTGGCCGACACAGCCCGCGCAATGGCCATGCCCGCAGTGGCGATTACCGATGCTAGCAATCTTTTCGCGCTGGTTAAATTTTATAAGGCGGCCCAGGCTGCCGGCGTCAAACCGATCGTTGGTAGCGACTTTAATGTGGTTGGCGGTGCGCCGGATCGGGCCGGTAGTCGACTGACTCTGCTGGTGCAAAATCAAATTGGCTATCAAAACCTCACCAAACTGATTTCACGAAGTTACCTTGAAGGCCAAATCCAGGGTAAGCCAACGGTGCGCCGTGAGTGGGTGATTGAAATGTCAGATGGACTCATCGCCCTGTCTGGCTTTCAGGGTGAGCTGGGGCAGGCGCTGCTATCCGGGCGACCTGGCCCGGCGAGCGGTTTACTTGATAACTGGATGGAGGTGTTCCCCGGGCGGTTTTATCTTGAGTTGTCTCGTACCGGCAGAGCGGGCGAAGAAGAGTTTCTTCATGCTGCGGTTGAATTGGCGGCAACGCAGGACTGCCCGGTGGTGGCCACTAACGATGTGCGGTTTTTAACCGCCGCTCAGTTCGACGCCCATGAAGCGCGCGTGTGCATCTGCGAGGGGCGAACGCTGGGTGATCCGCGTCGCGAACGGCGGTATAGCGAGCAACAATACCTGCGCTCACCCGCTGAGATGCATGAGCTTTTTGAAGATATTCCCGAGGCTCTCATCAATAGCGTTGAAATCGCCAGGCGTTGCACCCTGGATCTCGAGCTCGGTTCGCCCCGACTGCCGGAGTATCCGGTGCCAGAAGGGTTGAGCGCAGAAGACTATTTTCGCAAGGCGGCTCATGAAGGTCTGGACCAGCGGTTGCGCACCGTGTTCTGCGACGTTCAATCTGGCACTGTCGAACCCGGCAACGCTGAGCCCGGCAGCGCTGATTCAGATAAGGCGGTCAATCGTAGCCACTCCGATTATCGGCAGCGTCTGGAGCAGGAACTCGACATCATTAATCAGATGGGGTTTGCCGGCTATTTTTTGATTGTCATGGACTTTATCCGCTGGGCCAAACAGAACGATATTCCGGTCGGCCCTGGGCGTGGTTCGGGGGCGGGTTCTCTAGTGGCTTATGCTCTGGAAATTACCGATCTTGATCCGCTGCAATACGATTTGCTTTTTGAACGCTTCCTCAATCCGGAGCGGGTGTCGATGCCGGATTTCGATATCGATTTCTGCATGGATGGTCGTGACCGCGTGATTGCCTATGTAGCCGAGCGTTACGGACGTGATGCGGTGTCACAGATTATTACTTTTGGCACCATGGCCGCCAAAGCAGTGGTCAGGGATGTGGCCCGTGTCCAGGGCAAATCCTACGGCCTCGCCGACAAGCTGTCGAAAATGATCCCCAATGAAATTGGCATGACCCTGGAAAAGGCCAGGGAGCAGGAAGAGGTGCTTCGCGAGTTTCTTGAGCAGGACGAAGAGGCCCAGGAGATATGGGCGATGGCGCTACAACTGGAAGGCATTACCCGCAATGTTGGCAAGCATGCTGGTGGAGTGGTTATTGCCCCGACGCGGCTGACCGACTTTACACCGCTTTACTGTGACGAATCGGGCGCCGGTTTGGTGACCCAGTTCGATAAGGATGACGTTGAGGAGGCAGGCCTGGTCAAATTTGACTTTCTGGGGCTGCGCACATTAACAATTATTGACTGGGCGGTCGCCAGGGCCAACAGGCAGCGCGCCCAGGAAGGTATCGAGCCGCTGGCTATTGCGCGTATACCGCTGGACGATGCTGAAACCTATGGACTGCTGCAGCGGGCTGAAACGACGGCGGTTTTTCAGCTTGAATCTAGAGGTATGAAGGACCTGATCAAACGCCAGCTACCGAGCCATTTTGAGGATATCATCGCACTGGTAGCGCTTTTCCGACCCGGTCCTTTGCAATCGGGTATGGTCGATGATTTCATCAATCGCAAGCACGGTCGCCAACCGGTCGCCTATCCGCATCACAAATACCAGCACGCTTCCCTGAAGCCAATTCTCGAGTCCACCTACGGCATCATTCTTTACCAGGAACAGGTCATGCAGATCGCCCAGGTAATGGGTGGCTACACCCTGGGCGCGGCAGATTTGCTGCGTCGCGCCATGGGCAAGAAAAAACCCGAAGAAATGGCCAAACAGCGGGAAATTTTTCTGACGGGCTCAGTTGATAACGGCATCGACCGACACCTTGCAGAAAATATTTTTGACTTGATGGAAAAATTCGCCGGCTACGGGTTCAACAAATCCCATTCCGCCGCTTATGCGCTGTTAGCGTACCAGACGGCCTGGTTAAAGACTCACTACCCGGCGGCATTCATGGCTGCGGTATTGTCAGCCGATATGCAAAATACCGACAAGGTGGTCACCTTGATCGATGAATGCAGCGCCATGGGTCTGGTGTTGAGGCCGCCCGATGTTAACGTCGGGGAGTTTCAGTTTGCCGCGTCTGAAAAGCACGATGTTATTTATGGTCTGGGCGCGATTAAGGGTCTGGGCGAAGGCCCCGTAGAGAGTATTATTGCTGCCCGGCGGTCGGGTGGCCCCTTCAGCGATCTGTTCGATTTTTGTGGCCGTGTCGACGGGCGCAAGGTGAATAAAAGAGCGCTGGACGCGCTAATTCGAGCGGGTGCACTTGATGGCATTGGTCCCAGCGACGACCCCGATTTCAGTCGTGCAGTGCTACTTGCGGCTATGGATGAGGCGATGAAACTCGCTGATCAACAGGCCAGGAATGCTGACAGTGGAATGGTCGATCTGTTTGGTGACACTGTGGCGGATAGCGCTCCGGAGATTGGTTATTCGGCTTTTGGCTCGGTGCGGCGCCTTAGCCTGCGGGAGCGGTTACAGGGCGAACAGGATACCCTGGGTCTGTATCTGAGCGCGCATCCGGTAGACGAATACAAGCAAGAGCTTAGCCACCTGGTGGGTGACCGTATCAGCGAGTTGAAGCCCTCCCAAAGCACCCAGGTTGTGGCCGGTCTGGTGGTTGCGGTGCGTTCGGTAAAAACCCGCCGCGGGGATGTGATGGGCATTCTTACTCTGGATGATCGCAGTGCGCGGATGGATGTCACAGTATTTGCCGAGCAATTTCGCGAATGTCGCGATAAAATTGGCAAAGGCGTTATGCTGGTCATCGATGGCCAGGTCAACGAGGATGAATATACCGGCGGCCTGAAAATGCGCGCTGAGCGGGTGCGAACCTTGCTGGAAGTGCGTCAGGCGTCCCTAAAGAGTCTGTTAATAGACTGGCGGAGTCACGAACTTCGAGCTAGTGTCGAGGTTTTAAAAGAGATTCTTGAGCCTTATAACGGGGGCCAGTGCCCAATGAAAATAAGACACCGCTGCGCGGGTGCAGAGGGAGATATCCTGTTGTCTCAGGAGTGGTCGGTCAACCCGGACGATGAGTTGCTGGACAGGCTGCGTGACGCGTATGGGGAACAAGCCCTACAGCTCGAATACTAGCGGCTGGGGTATTAATGGTGATTTTTAGACATCGCTGTCGCTACGGTCGTACAGGATAGGGGAACGACAACTATGAACCTTGATTATCTGGATTTTGAACAGCCCATCGCCGAACTGGAAGCGAAAATAGAAGAGCTACAGTTGGTCGGCAATGACAATAAGCTCAATATCGCTGAAGAGGTGATAAAACTAAGGGAGAAATCCCGGAAGCTAACCCAAAGCCTGTATTCGAATCTGAGTTCGTGGCAGGTTGTGCAGGTGGCCCGTCATCCTTTGCGGCCCTATACACAGGATTATATCGGCCGCGTATTTTCGGATTTTGAGGAGCTGCACGGTGATCGGCATTTCGGCGATGACAGGGCCATTATTGGCGGTGTGGCGCGACTTGATGACAAGCCGGTAATGGTTATCGGTGAAGAAAAGGGGCGCGGGGTTCGTGAAAAGGTTGAACGTAATTTTGGCATGCCAAAACCTGAAGGTTACCGCAAAGCCTTGCGGCTGATGGAAATGGCAGAGCGTTTTAAAATGCCGGTTTTGACCTTGATCGACACACCCGGTGCGTACCCCGGCATTGATTCGGAGGAGCGTGGCATCAGCGAATCGATCGCGCGCAATCTGGCTGTGATGTCGCGGCTAAAAACGCCGATTATTGCGACGGTTATCGGTGAGGGGAGTTCCGGTGGCGCCATTGCCATCGGCGTCAGTGACTGGCTGAACATGTTGCAATACTCGACTTACTTTGTCATTTCCCCGGAAGGTTGTGCCAATATTATCTGGAAGACTGCGGAGAAGGCGCCGCTGGCCGCCGAGGCGATGGGTGTTACGTCGACGGTGCTGAGGGAGCTGGGTATCGCCGACGAGACGATTCCAGAACCGCTTGGCGGCGCTCATCGCGATGTTGATGGGATGGCGGCGACGCTGCGCGAGCGACTTATCGAGCAACTGGAGCGGCTGCAAAGCGAACCCATCGAGACCGTCCTGAAAAAGCGTTTTGAACGGCTAATGTCTTACGGCAACGGTTGAGTTGTCGGCCAGCTGTGGTGAGTTATGGCGCATGAGGTAGCCGTAGAAGACTGTCTCGCTGCCGTTTCACCGCAACTTGCTAGCCCCGCGCAGCTATACGTCGGGTACAGCGGTGGTCTGGATTCCCATGTTCTATTAAAGGCTCTCGTGGACGTGGTTGGCGTGGAACGTGTAACGGCCATCCATGTTAATCATCAGTTGTCGCCCAGATCGAGGCAGTGGGCGGATCACTGTCAGCAGATTTGTGCGGTTCTGGGCGTTGATTATCTGTGCCGGGACGTGTCGGTCTCCCCATCGGCAAGCACTGAGAATGCCGCTCGCGAAGCCCGCTATAAGGCTTATACCGATCAGCTGGGGGTGGGAGATATCCTGCTTCTCGCTCATCATGCTGACGATCAGGCTGAGACGGTTTTGTATCGACTGCTGCGACGTTCCGGCCCGCGCGGACTGGCGGGTATGCCCGCTAGCCGACCGCTGGGCGAGGGCAGGCTGCTACGCCCATTCCTGTCGCTCAACAGAGAAGCTTTGTACCAATATGCCTTGAATAACGGACTTAGCTGGATAGAGGATGAGTCTAACCGCTTCCGCCAATTTGACCGTAACTACCTGCGCCTCGAAATAGTTCCGGGGCTGCGATCTCGCTGGCCTGATTATGCGCAGCGAATTGCCGCCTCTGCCATGCTGTGCGAGCAGGCAGAGGTGCTCAGCGAAGATCTCGCTCGCCTCGATTTGAACAGCCTGGCGTTGCGTATGGAGCGCTGTGGGTGGAGTATCGAAATACCACCCCTGTTAGCGCTTACTGACGTTCGCAAAGCCAATGTATTGCGTTTTGTGGCGCGTTCACGGGGATTTGCGGTGCCGGGGCATCATGTCATCGGTGAGGTGACGGGGTCTTTGCTTAACGCCGAAGCTGATCGTAACCCGGTCGTTGCCTGGAGTGGTGGACAGTGGCGGCGGTTTCGCCAGCGGCTGTTTCTCCTGCCTCAGTTTGATAGCAAGGTAGACTCCTCCCTGATGGCGCAGACTCGCAGTGTGCCCTGGGCGGTTGAGGACAAATTAAAACTTGCCGATGGTGCCATATTGAGCGCTGAGTCTGCGCGCGGAGAGGGCCTGGCGATAAAGTGGCGTGATGCCCTTACCGTGACACTTCGCCAGGGTGGGGAGCGATGTCGGCCCGTGGGTCGTGGGGGCAGTGCGAGTCTTAAGAAATTATTTCAGGAGTATGCGCTGGAGCCCTGGTTGCGAGCCCGTGTGCCGTTGATTTACTGCGCCGGTGAGTTGGCAGCTGTTGGCGATCTGTGGGTCTGCGAAGGTTTTCAGGCTGCAGTGAACGAACCTGGGTATCGGCTCTGTTGGCGTTATGGTGTTGATATATAGCGGTGCGAGTAACAGTATAAAACCGATGTCGCGAATGGTTTGCGAGTAGTAAGATTCATACTGTTGTTTGAGCAAATTTGCACAGCTTTCGTTGAGCCGGGTTGTGCTTTCTGGTAGTCTGACTTCCCATCCTTGGCAGGGTAAGCGGTCTCGATAATACGGCCTGCTTACGCCCCCCAGCATAGAAATTCCGACGATTGCCAAACAGGGTTTACATGGCGCGATTTATTTTTGTTACAGGCGGTGTTGTATCGTCTCTGGGTAAAGGTATTGTCGCGGCCTCTCTCGGGGCGCTGTTGGAAGCGCGGGGCCTCAAAGTCACTGTGCTCAAACTGGACCCTTATTTAAACGTCGATCCAGGCACGATGAGCCCCTTCCAGCACGGCGAAGTCTTCGTGACCGAAGACGGTGCGGAGACCGATCTCGATCTCGGGCACTACGAACGTTTTCTTAATTCCCGTATGACCCGTAATAATAATTTTACTACTGGTCAAGTCTACGAAACGATTTTACGTCGCGAGCGCCGCGGTGATTTTCTGGGTGGAACGGTTCAGGTTATTCCCCACGTTACCGACGAAATAAAGCATCGTATCCTCAAGGGTGGGGAGGGTGCAGATATCGCATTGGTAGAAATAGGCGGCACGGTTGGCGACATTGAATCGCAACCCTTTCTTGAGGCCATACGGCAGCTTAAAGTGGAGTTGGGTTCAGCCCGGGCGCTACTTATTCATCTCACCCTGGTGCCCTATCTCGCCACAGCAGGGGAGACCAAAACTAAACCGACGCAGCATTCTGTCAAAGAATTGCGCTCCATAGGCCTGCAACCCGATGTGCTGGTGTGCCGCTCTGAAGTAGCTATCGACGCGGGTTCCCGAAAAAAAATAGCATTATTCACCAACGTCGAAGAGCGTGCCGTGGTGCCGCTGATGGACGCGGATAGTATCTATACGATCCCCCGCCACCTGTTCGAGTGGCGGCTTGATCAGCTGGTGGTTGAGAAGTTCCTGCTCGACGTGCCGGCGGCCGACCTCAGTCAATGGGATCTGGTGGTCAAAAATCAGCGTAATGCGACTGGCGAGGTGGTGGTCGCGATGGTTGGTAAGTATATGGAGTTGCTGGATGCCTACAAGTCGCTCAACGAAGCCCTGGAGCACGCTGGCATACATAATCTGACCAAAGTCAAAATCCGTTATATCGACTCTGAGAATCTGGTCGACGATCTTTCCTTGCTTGACGGCTGTCACGGTATCCTGGTGCCCGGCGGTTTTGGTGAACGCGGGGTGGAAGGCAAAATATGTGCAGTTCGCCATGCCCGGGAGAATAATATCCCCTACCTGGGCATATGCCTCGGTATGCAGGTGGCGATTATCGAATATGCACGCAATGTTGTTGGCCTGGAAAAAGCCAATAGCACTGAATTTGATCGCAATACACCCTACCCGGTTATTGGCCTGATTACTGAGTGGCTCGATAATGCCGGCACCCGTGAAACCCGTTCAGAAGCTTCGGATCTGGGTGGATCTATGCGGTTGGGGGCCCAGGAATGTTCATTGGTGAAGGGCTCGCTGGTGAGGTCCATTTATGGCAAGGATTTTATTCTGGAGCGCCACCGCCATCGCTATGAGGTCAACAACCACTACATCGACCAGATTCAGGCTGCAGGCCTTAAGGTCGGTGGCTGGTCGGTCGACAAAAATCTGGTGGAGGCGGTTGAGCTGCCCTCGCACCCGTGGTTTTTCGGTTGCCAGTTTCATCCTGAATTTACTTCGACACCGCGCACAGGCCACCCGCTGTTTTCCGGGTTTGTGCAGGCTGCGCTAAAGCACGAACAGGAGAGCTAGGCGATGGCGTCGGTCGCGATACCTTACGGCGGGATTGAGGTGGCTAACGAGCTGCCGTTCGTGCTTTTTGGTGGTCTCAACGTGCTTGAGTCCCGAGACCTTGCACTACAGGTCGCCGAGTATTTTGTCGAAGTCTGTCAGCGGCTAGCCGTGCCCTTCGTGTTCAAGGCTTCCTTTGATAAGGCCAACCGCTCATCCGTCCATTCTTACCGGGGTCCCGGTCTGGAAGAGGGTTTGCGAATACTGGAAGCGGTCAAACAGGCTTTTGAAATACCCTTGCTAACGGATGTACACGAACCAGCTCAGGCACCCGTCGTCGCAGAGGTCTGCGATGTTATCCAGCTACCTGCATTTTTGGCTCGTCAGACGGATCTGGTTACGGCGATGGCCGCGACGCGAGCGGTCATCAATGTAAAGAAGCCGCAATTTATGAGCCCGTCGCAGGTTGGTCATGTGGTGGAAAAGTTTCGTGAGTGTGGCAAAGACGACATTATTTTGTGTGAACGTGGCACCAACTTTGGCTACGACAACCTTGTTGTGGATATGCTCGGTTTGCACACCATGAAAGCGGTCAGCGGCGGGTTGCCGGTTATTTTCGACGTGACCCACGCCCTGCAGTGTCGCGACCCTGGCGGCGTCGCTTCGGGTGGTCGCCGTGAACAGATTGCTGAGCTGGCGCGGGCTGGTATGGCCACCGGCCTGGCCGGCCTGTTTCTGGAAGTCCACCCCGATCCGGATCAGGCCCGGTGCGACGGCCCCAGTGCCTTGAAGCTGGCCTTGCTAGAGCCGTTTTTACAACAGGTAAAAGCCATTGATGAGGTGGTTAAGGCGCTGCCGGTACTTGATACTCGTTGAGCGTTAGCGCTTGTTGTTGCCCCGATTGTTTTTGTTATTGTGACCTTTGTGATAACCCGTCGTGAGGATTGTGTTTATACAATGGGCGTGCGTGGCGCTATGTCAGTTAGACTTTAGTAGATAGACCTTAGCAGAGGACAAAATGACCAAAATTGCCGATATCAGAGCCTACGAAGTACTTGATTCGCGGGGCAACCCCACGGTCAATGCCGATGTCATCCTCAAGGATGGCTCGGTAGGCAGTGCCTGTGTGCCTTCCGGGGCATCTACAGGCAGCCGCGAGGCGTTGGAGTTGCGCGACGGCGATAATAGTCGCTACCTTGGTAAAGGCGTGCTGAAGGCGGTGGCCAACGTTAATTCGACGATACGTGAATTATTGCTGGGTAAGGATGTTACCGAGCAGGTTCGGCTCGACGAATTAATGATCGATGCCGACGGCACTGAAAATAAAGCCCGGCTGGGTGCCAATGCGATACTTGCGGTCTCGTTGGCAGCCGCGAAGGCAGCAGCCGTAACGAAGAGAATACCTCTTTACCAACATATTGCCGAACAAAATGGCACGCCTTTGCAGTACACCATGCCATTACCGATGATGAATATCCTCAATGGTGGCGAGCATGCCGATAACAATGTGGATATTCAGGAGTTTATGATACAACCAGTCCGAGCAAAGAGTTTTGCTGAGGCCCTGCGTCAAGGTGCCGAGGTGTTTCATACTCTGAAAAAAGTGTTGGCCGGGCGTGGACTCAGCACCGCAGTAGGAGATGAGGGTGGTTTTGCGCCCAACCTGCCATCCAATGAGGCAGCCATAGAGATTATCGCTGAGGCGGTCAGCAAAGCTGGCTATACCCTGGGTGATGACATGACTCTGGCGCTTGACTGTGCCGCTTCGGAGTTTTACCGAGACGGGCAATATCGACTCAGTGGCGAGGGTAAATCATTCTCCGCCACGGCATTTGCTGATTATCTCGCCGACCTGGCCGAGCGCTACCCGATACTGTCCATTGAGGACGGCATGGACGAAAGCGATTGGGCCGGATGGGCGGATTTGACGCAAAAAGTAGGGAGTAAAGTGCAACTGGTTGGGGATGATCTGTTCGTTACCAATACCCGGATCCTTAAAAAAGGCATCGACGAAGGTGTCGCTAACTCCATTCTCATCAAGTTCAATCAGATCGGTTCATTGACTGAAACCCTGGCCGCTATAAAGATGGCCAGGAACGCGGGATACACGGTGGTTATTTCGCACCGATCAGGAGAGACTGAAGACACGACCATCGCGGATCTGGCGGTGGCAACGGCAGCTGGGCAAATCAAGACCGGATCGCTGTGTCGCTCGGATCGGGTTGCTAAATACAACCGTTTGTTGAGGATCGAAGCGGAGCTCAATGGCACCGCTCCCTACCGGGGGCTGGCGGAATTTCGCGGACGCTAAACCAGGTGTACTAGTTTCATGAACGACTGCGAGGCTTGTTGAATGCGCTGGCTGCTGGTTGTTTTGCTAAGTTTACTTGCGATTTTCCAGTATCGGCTGTGGCTGGGTGAAGGTAGCTTTGCCCAGAAAGCCACGTTGCAACGCCAGGTAGAGAAACAAACGCTGGAAAATAAGCACCTGGCGCTGCGTAATCGGCAACTGGCGGCAGAGGTTGCCGGACTACAGGACGGGCTTGAGGGAATTGAGGAGCGAGCCCGCCGCGACCTTGGCATGACGGGAGCGGGCGAGACCTTCTACCTGGTTATTGAGCCGGCCAAGGATAAGAAACCTTGAAATACTGGCTGGTCGTGCCAGCCGCCGGTATTGGCTCCAGGTTTGGGGGCGTAGTACCCAAACAGTACAGCCAACTGTCTGGTAAAACGGTTCTGGAACACAGTCTTGAACGCCTGATGACGCTAGCCAGTGAGGCCGTCATCGTCGCGCTGCATCCCGCAGACGCTCACTGGCAGGCACTAAGCGTCTTTAATAACCGGCACTTGCGCAGAGTGGAGGGTGGTGCACAGCGAAGTGATTCAGTGCTTTGTGCACTGAATTCGATTCGCCAACAGGCAGCGGAGGACGACTGGGTGCTGGTCCACGACGCAGTTCGTCCTTGTGTGGCATCGACCGATCTCAACAAACTCCGGTCAAAACTTGCCGACTCGCCTGTTGGCGGCCTGCTGGCGACGCCGGTCAGCGCCACCCTGAAACTCGCTATGCCGTCGGGACGTCCGCTGCCTGGAACATCGATCGGGGACGGAGATACTGACGCTGATGCCGGCGACTGGGTTGTCAGCAGAACTGTTGATCGACAGGGATTGTGGTTGGCGGGGACGCCACAAATGTTTCGCTATGGCTTACTGCTGGCGGCAATCAACTACTGCGCTGCGCAAGGACTGGCGGTAACCGATGAGGCTGAGGCTGTTGAGCTGTATGGTTCCCGACCAGTGATCGTTCAGGGTCGTAGTGACAATATAAAAATTACCCACGCTGAGGATCTGTTGCTTGCCGAGTTAATACTTCAGGCGCAGCGCCTGGCACAGGAAACCAGGGTTGGGATCACAGAATGATGCGGGTTGGGCAGGGCTTTGACGTACATGCTTTCGAGGCAGGCAGTGGCATTGTGCTGGGTGGTGTTCATGTTCCGTTTGACAAGGCGCTTGAAGCACATTCCGATGGCGATGTGCTGATTCACGCGCTATGTGACGCGTTACTGGGAGCGGCAGCCCTAGGGGATATCGGGCGACATTTTCCAGATAGTGACCCGCATTATCGGGGTATTAGCAGCATCGAATTATTGCAGGCAGTCATGCGTTTACTGGCTGCACGGCAATGGTCGTTCGTTAATGCGGATATGACGGTTATAGCTGAAGCGCCAAAAATTGCGCCTTATGTCCAGGTCATGGTTAACCGGTTAGCTGCTGCGATTCGGTGTCAGCCTGAGCAATTGAATATCAAAGCTACCACAAGTGAAGGGCTGGGGTTTGCCGGTAGGGGTGAGGGCATCGCCTGCCAGGCCGTTGTGCTGATTCAGCAGTTGGTGCTGGCTTAGCAGGTACTTGTCAGGTTTTACTTTGGTTGAGCAGAGTGGCGCACTGTATAGTGCGCGCAGGTGAGGTTGTTGAGGCCGTATAAGTGAGGCAGGCGAAATGAGTGGTGGCAAGGCAGGCTTGAAAAATCGGGTTCCCAGGAGCGTAGCGTGTTGCTTAACGATATGGATGATCTGCGGTGCCGGGCCTGTATTGGCGGGCCACCCCGATGCCAGTGGGGGCAATTTGTCGCAGCGAGTAACCGGTGCCGTGTTAGCAGAGGTGCTGTTTGGTGACCGGGAGCGCCAGGTTTTTGATGATTACCTTCGTGAGGAGGGTTTCGAACAGGGCAAACACAAGAGTAAGAATAAGAGTAAGGAACTACCACCAGGCTTGCGCAAAAAATTGGCCCGTGGCGGCGAGTTGCCGCCTGGCTGGCAAAAAAAGCTGGAACGGGGTGAGGTGCTGGATGGTGATTACTACCGCTACTCAACCAGTTTGCCGGATCACATCCTGAGACGGCTCCCGGCTGGGCCTGAGGGCACCAGTATCCGTCGTGTAGAAGATCGAGTCGTGCGCGTCATGGATGCCACGAACACCATACTGGATGTGTTCTATCCGGGCATGCGTGGCTACTGAGCAGGCTTTTTCGCTGGATTTTTGCCGTGCCTGGGGTGAGCCGGTTGGGTGTGCTGATTTTCGAACGGTCGCGGAAGATTTCGTTGTAGTTGAAGTTGTTAGCGAGTTGCTGGATCCATCCTTAGCGAACGATGGCGGCCACGTCTATCTGCAAATTCGCAAACGCCATCAGAATACGCGCTGGGTGGCAGCGCTGCTGGCGCAACGTTTTGACGTGGGCGAGCCAGAAGTGGGGTATTGCGGTTTGAAAGACCGTCGAGCCCTGACGACACAATGGTTTAGCGTGCCCTTGTCCGCTGGCGCGCCGGAATTATATCCGGGTTCATTGTCGCTGCCGGATTGCGAAGTTTTGCAGGTCACGCGCGGTCCTCGTAAATTGCGGCGGGGTACCCATAGCAGCAACATTTTCAGCATCCGGTTGCGCAATTTTTCTGGAGATATATCTGCCGCCGAACAACGGCTGATAACCATTGCCAACAAAGGCGTACCCAATTACTTTGGCGAACAACGCTTTGGTATAGGTGGCACCAACCTCCGCGCCGCAGACGCTATCCTGACCCAGGCTAGCATGCGCAAAGCCCGGCGTCACAGCGGCACCGATAACAGGCGGGGTTTATATATTTCCGCTGCGCGGGCGTATTTGTTCAATTGTGTTCTGTCGGCACGTGTAGCCGATGGCACGTGGGCGACGCCCCTTGATGATGAGGAGGTTGCGCGCGGACCATTGTGGGGTCGAGGTAGAAGCGTTGTCGGTGCGCGGCTGGCCGTGTTGGAGCGGCAGGTGCTGGCGCCTCACGGCGCCTGGCAAGGAGGCCTGGAGCACTGCGGATTGAAGCAGGAAAGACGCGACCTGGTGCTTATTCCCCGAGAATTTCGCTGGCAGTGGCAGCACCGGGATCTCCAGCTTGATTTTGCCTTGCCGCCGGGCACTTTTGCCACCACTGTCCTGCGTGAACTGGCGATCACCAATACGCCCGCGCATCGGGCTGTGCTATAGTCCAAAGCCTCGCGTGGCTTGATTTTAAACAGGGGGCGGATGTGAGTTCGTTGGATCTCGATGGGGTGGGAAGGACCTCCCGGCGTACTCGCGAAAGGTTGATTCAACGCTTGAAGGACAATGGCATAAAAAATCAAAAAGTCCTCGAT
>JBFJZC010000045.1:0-14206 GCA_041622295.1 Porticoccaceae bacterium | reverse complement strand
GCCGATGGTGCAGGCGATCTGGCTGGAGGGGTCTGGTGCGTAATAAAATCCGCGTTCAGCAACGGCTTCGCTGAGGGCCAGGTTGGTAACACCGCTTTGTGTGATGATGCAGCGGTTGTCGTAGTCGATGTCGATAATTTTATTAAACCGGCCCATGGCCAGTAGTACGCAATCGGCCAGAGGCAGGGCGCCACCGGACACAGAGGTACCGGCGCCGCGGGCGACGACCTTGATATTGCGGCGATTGCAGATAGCGAGGATTTTCGACACGTCCGCTACAGTATCCGGCAAGACCACCACCATGGGTATTTGTCGATAGGCCGTCAGGGCGTCGCAGTCGTAAGCGCGCAGGCTGGCTGTGTCAGCGATCACCTGGCGGGTCTGGAGAAAGCTGCGAAACTCGGTAATCAGGTCGTCCCGCTGGGATAAAATTTCTGGCTCTGCGGCAGGCATTTTCATAACGTTGTAACGACCAGTGTTGTAAAGATCAGCGTTAGACGGCAGTTTTACGCACAGAATAGTCGCTGGCGGATTCAATTCATAGCGGGCAATGACGGCCGAGGGCCGTATTTCCAGTTAACGGTTTTCTCCAGCTCCGGCTTTTGGCGCAACCCCTGGCTCGGTAGGTATGGGAAGATGGCCTTGGTCACCGAGAAGTGATCACTTTACCCTCAGGCAACTTTTTACTCGGCTTGGCGAGATTATTTGCAGGAGACTTGTGCCTCTTGTGGTCGAATGTGCTTGAATAAGGCACGGGAAGGTTGCCTGGCGAGTTGACCGGCCTGCGACGGTATCCGCGGTGCGGACTATCATCGCCAATGGTGAGACACCTGCCGTGCGGCACTTACGACGGCGCCACGGCACAACAGATTTACAACATGGCAGACGTACAATACGGCGGGCTAACAAGTAGCTGTCCACGACAACACATAAAAATGGGGTAACAAAATGAAAGTAGACGGCGAACTGCCTATTGGCATGGGCAAAATCACTGAGCGTATTGGCCAGATGGTCGACGCCGGTTATTCCGGTGCGCAGACCATCGAGACCGGGCACGACCCGTTTTTACCTCTGGTGCTGGCCGCGGAGCACAGCAAGGATATTGATCTAATTACTGCGATAGCCGTGGCTTTTGGGCGCAATCCATTAAACCTGGCGGCACTTGGTAATGATCTTAATAGCTACTCAGAAGGGCGCTTCATTCTCGGTATGGGTTCGCAAATCAAAGCCCATATCGAAAAGCGTTTTTCCATGCCCTGGTCGCAACCTGCGGCGCGTATGCGGGAAATGATTCAGGCGATGCGGGCCATCTGGGCCAACTGGTACGATGGTGAGCAGCTTAACTTTCGTGGTGAGTTTTACAACCACACGCTGATGACACCAATGTTTACCCCCAGCGTCAGTGAGTATGGTCCGCCCAGAGTTTTCCTTGCTGCTGTGGGGCCGATGATGACGGAGGTCGCCGCTGACCTCTGCGAGGGTATGCTGGTTCATCCCTTGACCTCAGTTAACTATTTGCGCAATCACACCTTGCCGATTATCGAGAAGGGTCTTGCCGCGCGGGGTTTGATGCGCAGCGACTTTGAGCTGTCCTACCCGGTGTTCGTCGTCTCCGGTCAGACCGACGAGGAATTCAGCAAGACCGATAAAGCGGTGCGGGAGCGAATCGCTTTTTATTCATCGACCCCGGCTTACAAGCGGGTACTGGAGTCTCACGGCTGGGAAAATCTGCAGCCTGAATTAAACCAGATGTCGAAGCGCGGCGAGTGGGTTGCCATGGGTGATTTGATTACCGATGAAATTCTCAATACCTTTGCGGTGGTGGGGGAGCCAGACAAAATCGTGCCCATGATCAAGGAGCGTTACACCGGTCTGGTTGACAGGATTAGCATTAACTTCAGCTATGCGCCACCGGAGCAGCGTCCGGAATTGATCAGGGAACTGGCGTCCTGACAGCATTGCCATCGCCAGGGTCGTCGGCTTGCTGATGGCAGGCCGACCAACAGAACGCAACACACGAGGAAGATTCAATGATTGTTGAACAGGTATGGACCGGCAACGACTACCGCAACTTTAATTACCTCATCGTCTGCCCGGAAAACGGCGAGGCGCTAGCCATTGATCCGCTTGCCCATCAAATGTGTCTCGATATCTGCAAGAAAAAGGGCTGGGAAATCACTCATGTGTTGAATACCCACGAGCATTTTGATCACACCGGTGGTAACCAGGGCATCGTCGATGCAACCGGTGCCCGGGTGTTGGCGCACAAAAATGCCAAAGACAGTATCCCTGGCATGGATAGGGGGCTATCCGCGGGCGATGTGATTAAGGTGGGTCGATCCGTTGAGTTACTCGCGCTGGATACCCCAGGCCACACCATGTGTCATATTTGCCTGCTCTCAAAAACCGATGCGCCGGGCCTGTTTAGCGGTGACACGCTGTTCAATGCCGGCGCCGGTAACTGTCACCACGGCGGCCACCCCGAGGAGCTTTACGATACTTTTGTACAGCAACTGGCCGCGCTTGATGACAGTACCCGTATCTATCCGGGCCACGATTACCTTAATAATAATCTGGGGTTTACGCTTGACCGCGAACCTGACAACGCCAAAGCCAGCGCTTTACTGGAGCAGACAAAAACCCAGAATCCGGCCCACGCGTTGATTACGACACTGGCACAGGAAAAGGAAATCAATACATTTTTCCGCCTGCGTAGCCCGACAGTGATTGCTCGGCTTCGCCAAGCCTTTCCAGACCTGCCAGAAAACCCTGATGCAAAGACGGTGTTTGTAAAGCTGCGCGAGTTACGCAATAACTGGTAAGACGTCACGTATAACAAAGTATTCTTGTCTATATTTATAAAGTAATCAAATAGATGGCTAGTAAACCTAATGTAGATATGGAGGAATTCTGGAATGGCGAGGGAGGCCTGAAATGGGTCAGCCTCGACGAGCGTCTCGATGAGAGTCTCAAACCATTTGGCGCGGAGGCCATGCGTGTGGCGATGGTGGCGACTAACGCCCGGGTGCTTGACGTCGGTTGTGGTTGCGGCGATACGTCGCTGGAGCTGGCGCGGCGGGTCGGCCCCGAGGGCTATGTTCATGGCCTGGATATTTCTACCACTGTGCTGGCGCTGGCACAAAAAAAAGCCCGGGCCAGTGGCCTGACTAATGTTGCTTTTGAGTGCGCTGATGCGCAAACCCAGGTGTTCCGGGGTGGTGAGTACGATCTTGTTTTTTCCCGCTTCGGCGTGATGTTTTTTGATGATGCGGTAGCAGCCTTTAAAAATATTCGCACGGCGCTGAAACCCGGCGGGCGCGTTGCTTTTGCCTGCTGGGCAGCACCGCAGGAAAACCCCTGGGTGCAGGTGCCACTGCAGATCGTGGCCAGGCACTTGCCCCTGCCGCCGCCAGTCGCAGCGGATACGCCGGGACCCTTTTCACTGAGTGGTGAGGGTCGCGCGTCGGGTGTACTGACCAGCGCGGGCTTTACCGATGTGACGGTGACGGCCTTTTGTGCACCCTTCGTGGTGGGTAAAGATGTTGCCGAAGCAGTGCGTTTTTTGATGCAGCTTGGCCCCGCCGCCGGCGCATTGGCCAAAGCTGAACCGAGCGTCGAAACGCGGGCGCTCATCGCGACTGAAATAGGCGAAATGCTTAAGGATTTTAATACCGCTCAGGGTATTTGTCTGGATGGCGTGGCGTTGATCGTAACGGCACGCACACCTTAATGTTGCCTGTGTTGTCGCGCCAGGTGTTGTCGCGCCAGGTATTGTCACGCCAGGCGGCGATGACAACCGGAACTTCATGTTATTTCTAACATTATATAAGTGTTATAACCTATTAATAATTATATAATTATTATATTGTCTTGTGCTTGGGTGCGTCGTCTGCGACGATTTCTGCAATCAGTGCTAACGACATCCGCTGCTCCTCTTCCAGGGGATTGCCGACCCGAAGGCGCGTGACGATCAAGTGGGTCATGTCAAGGGTTTGCTGGTACTCGGCGATTTTTTGCCGGGCAAACTGCTCATTGCCAATGATGGCCCAGTCGTCCAGCGTGGCCCGGCGGTCGCGCCAGGTACTGGTTTCGTTTTGATTGTTCATGTGTTTGTTAAATAGAGCCCGCAAGTTAGCCACGACCTTACTGTCGTTACTGACGTGGACGGTTCGCATCACGGGTCTGATGAGCGGGGTGGCCTTGCCTGCTATCTGGCACTCCTGACTATGCAGGTTGAAGTTTCGTTTCAGGCCACCGAGAGTTTCGATGGGGGAGGCCAGATAAGGTAAACCGAGTCGACCGGCCTGAGCCAGTGCTTTTGGCCCAAAGGCTGCCACCCATATTTCCGGATGGGGTTGCTGTACTGGCAAGGGATGCAGGACGACCTTGGAATCGAGATCCGGATCAGTCGCGGAACTGGTTAAAATCGCCTGGCCCGACCAGGCCTTGATCATGATATTGAGGTTGCGTTCGAACTGTCGGCGCTTCTGATGGGGCTGTACATTAAAAGCCCTGAGCATATTGGCGCCAACGCCTCTGCCGACGCCAAGAATTACCCTTCCTCCAGAGAGTTGGTCGAGTACGGCAACCTGCTCAGCGGCCTGCAGGGGGTGGCGCAGCGGCAGCAGATAGGAGCTAGTGGCCAGTTTGATATTGCGGGTTGCGCTGGCAACGGCGGCCAGCAGCATCAAGGGATCAGGAATTGCGCTGTCATTGAAATGGTTTTCGGGTAACCAGAATGATTGATAACCGAGCTGCTCGGCAAACAGTGCCTGCTCAACCAGGGACAAGGCGTCGCCTTTGGTCGGTCGCCAGGGGGTTAATCCCAGATGCATGGTGTTAGTCCGCCTGCCAACTGTTGAAAGCGGTGGGTGTCATTAGCAGCAGTGTCGGCGGTTCGACGAGAACAGGGGTTGTCTGATACTGCGGGTATTTGTCTTGCAGCGCGACAACGGCCCTGCTGGCCTCTGCTTTGGCGCCCTGATCAATCGTCTCGAAATCGGTGGACTCCAGATTGATGACCTGTAGCGCGACATTGACGCGAATCCACCACAGCCTTGACCAGTTATCATCGTAATGGTCGAGTAACAGGCTGCCAGCGGGATTGCTCTGGGCGTTCTGGATACGTTTCAATGGCCCGCCGCGCTTGGCCTTGCCGTCGACGGGCGACCATAGCCGGTCAGCGTGCCAGACAAAGACGATGGGAACCTGGTGGGGCGTCCCCGCTGCGTCTACCGTTGCCAGTCGCGCCACTGGCCAGTTAGCAAGATGCGCCAGCAGGGTGTCCTGGGATAGTTTCACAAGTTGTTCTCGTTGTTCTCGTTGTTCGAGTCGTTGCGACAGAGAATTTAGCACACAGAATATCGGGCAGCACCAGCTTCCATCTATACCTGGTTCGACGGGTGCCAAAACCGGCTTAGTATGCCTGGCCTGGAGATGCTATGTAGATATCCATGTAGATATCTATGTGGATACATCATGATTAACTTACTAAGCTGGCACTCAGCAAGACGACACCATTAAATTCACGTATTGGAGAGCAACATGGCTCATATTGGCGTTTCAATTTTCCCCACGGACTATTCCATTCAACCGGTTGAACTCGCTCAGGCCATTGAAGAGCGGGACCTGGACTCGCTCTTTGTTTGCGAGCATACCCATATTCCCGCCTCGCGACAGTCCCCCTGGCCCGGTGGCGGTGAGTTGCCGAAAGAATACTGGCACACTCACGACCCATTCGTGGCGCTTGCTGCCGCAGCAGCCGTGACCAAACGAATCAAATTGGGCACGGGGATTTGCCTGGTGGTGGAGCGGGATCCGATCCAGCTGGCCAAAGAAGTGGCGTCGCTGGATATGATCTCCCAGGGGCGACTTATCCTGGGCCTCGGTGCTGGGTGGAACGCCGAAGAAATGGCCAATCACGGCGTCGAGTTTGACACGCGCTGGAAAGTGGTTAAGGAAAAAGTCGAAGCCATGCGAGTCATCTGGACTGAAGACGAGCCAGAGTACCACGGCGAGTTTGTCAATTTTGATCCGATCTGGTCCTACCCGAAACCCGTGCAGGTGGGCGGGCCGCCCTTGTGGATGGGTGCGCAGTCGAGATGGGCGTTTCCGAGAACCGTCGATTACTGCGACGGCTGGATGCCAATCAGCTTTATGCCGGGCCTCAAGGACGGACTCGCCACATTACGCGCCGCCTGCGAACAGGCCGGGCAGGATTACGATCGTTTTGACAAGGCCGTGTTTGCCGCCCCAGCTGAGCAGGCCGCCTCTAGCGACTTGATCAATGCCGGGTTTTCGCATCTGATTTACCCATTGCCTTCAGAGACTCGTGACAAGATTCTGCCGATCCTGGATCAATACGCCGCGCTGGCAGCGACATTGCGTTAGGTGGCGATAAGGGCTAGATAAAAGCATCAGGTCGACGGGACCCCGACTGGATCCCGTCAATTTTTCCTGGATGGTTAAGCCACCAGCCTTGCTGGCAGTACCGCCCGACACCGTCTGCTGATGGCGCCCCTGAAAGAAAATGTTATGCCGGTAGTTACTGCGCCGCTGATGGCCTGGTAGGTGTTGCGCATAGGGGGTTGCGTGCTGAAATTCAGCCCGCGTCTTTTTTGTCGCCGCCGGTAAAGTGCAGAGGGTAAACCTCCTGCACCGCTGGACTGTCACTGCTCCATGTATAGCAACCGTTTAGTACAAAGGGTTTTTGTGCGGGGTCTGGTTCGGCATCGGCGTACAGTGCTGGATGAGCTTTACGGGCGATTTCCCGCGCTACCGTCGAGGAGGTGGTCTGAAAGGCGACGGTGGCAATGGGGCCAAGCAATTCAACCAGATGGGTACAACCTTCAATGCCGCCCAGCAGTTCTTTGACCTTGCGGTTCCAGCCGGGGCCGATACGCAAACCGATCAGGCGTTGAAAGTTATCCAGCACGTGGTGGCAGATCTGGTGGGGCTGATCGTCCATGGTGGTAGCGACCGCGTGCACCGTGAAGTTGTGATCAAGCGTGAGGCGCAGGCCCATATTGTGGATGGGTACGCCCGGTTCAAGGTCGCCTCGCCAGCGGTTATCGATCACATAGGTTTTGGTGTCAACGATACGCGCCTCGATATCCCACATGCCGTCGTCACGGAGGTAGCCCTGACAGTCAATGGCGCGATTGTGCAGGTGGGTTCGAGGGGCCGGTGGAGGAAAAGGCATTGCTGGCATCCTTTAAGTTTGCACGGGTTAAGTGTGATTGGCTCGGAAATAATACGCGGACGACAACATACTAGCGCCGGGAGGTTTCTGCAAATTTTGCGTGTACTGGAAATTAGCGTGCGGCGTTAGTCACAACATGAATTACCCAGTTGGATGGGTGGGCACTTGGCCGAACCGTAGGAGCAAAAGACACAGCAATGACCGGCCAGTGGATGCAGGAGGCTCGCGCAGGATTCGCATTCGTAGCACCACTGACAGTAATCCATTGGCATGGTTTCGGTTTTTTTGTGGCCGCATTCGGGGCAGGTGATTGTTGACTGGGGAATCAGGCCTGAGGTTGTGGCAGCGGTGGTTGACATACTTGAATCCAAAATTGCTCAGTGAACTGGCTGGGCCGGATCAGGGTCCAGATCAAGTGGACTCAGCGGTGTAGGCCCGGCCTGATGAAAGACCATTCGGTAACGGTTCTGTTCTTTCACAAAGCCGTTGGTGGCCAGTAGGATGTTTTCGGGTTGCCGTTCGTCCCACTCGTAGCAGGTCACTAGCACCATACCTTTGTATTTAAACACCTGGTCGGTTTTATGGCTGATCCGGGGGCAGGCGTTGTGGCCCAGGATGCCGCGCCAGCTGGCGATAATACGGTCGCGGCCACTCAACGTCAGGCCACCCGGGTGAATACAAAGCAATGGCAATTCGTCGGCCCAGACCTGTTCCATGACCGTGATATCTCGGTTTAAAAATGCCTGATAAAAGGCGTCGTTACAAAATAGCACTTCCTGGTTACTGTTCATCGGGTCGCTTTGCGGGTTATTTATCTGAAAGTGTGATCGGTTTGCTGGATGTAGGAGTGATCAGTTTACAAGGGTTACCAGTCTATTTCCTGATTCGCTGTAGTGATAGTAGCCCATTGGGCGAATTACGCGCGGTGTCCGCTGATTCACCATGACAGGATTGCCCCGTACAGGCAAACTTAGTGGAAGCGTGGTACAGGTTTTTTGTTTTGGTGTACGGCTTAATTCAATATCGCTATTGCAGTTGTACTAGAATGACTATTAATCAATGGGTGCGAACCGTATGCGTGAACAACATCATCAGCAAATAAAAGGCAGTTCAAACGATAACGGTACCGCGAACTGTCGCATCGAAACGCGGCAAAACGGTGCTGAAGTCGCGTGGATCACCCTCGAGCACTCGGGCAAGATGAACGCTATCGGCAGCGCAATGATCGCTGAATTACTCGATATTTTTGCCGATCTGAAAGCCCGTGATGCGCTGCGGGCGGTGGTGATAACAGGCGGCGGTGATAAAGCTTTTGTCGGCGGCGCCTTTCTGCCCGAGCTCAACGGACTGACGCCGCAAACGGGACGCGAGTTTATTACCCGCCTGCATGTTGCCTGCCAGGCGGTGCGGGATTGCCCGGTGCCGGTGATAGCCCGGATGCGGGGTTACTGCCTCGGTGCGGGCGTCGAGCTGGCGGCAGCCTGTGATTTTCGCGTTGCTGATCGTTCTGTAATTTTCGGCATGCCCGAGGTGAAAGTGGGTTTGCCCTCGGTCATTGAAGCAGCGCTTTTACCCATGTTGATTGGCTGGGGCAAAACGCGGGAGATGTTGTTGACGGCGGCTAACTATAACGCCGATGAAGGCCGGGACATGGGTTTTCTAGAAACCCTTGTGGATATCGGCGCGCTGGACCAGGCCGTCGAAGAAAAAATCGCGCACATCGTTGTGGCTGGGCCGTTGGCGGTACGCGCACAGAAGCAACTTATTAATGCCTGGGAAAGTATGACCCCTGCTGAAGGTATTGCCCTGGGCATAGATTATCTGGCAGCCGCCTACGAAACCGATGAGCCGCAGCGGATGATTGCGCCGCTGCTAACCAGGGCTAAAAAATAGTGGCTTGTACAGCTGCTAGTCATATGAAGCAGTAAAGCTTGCGGCGTACTTTACCTGTAACCCTGCTGACCTAACAGCCTATCACCACCTTGCCAAAGTGCCCCTGTTGCTCGAGACAGCGATAGGCATCGGGGGCCTGCGCGAATTCGAAATGCTGGTCGATCACTGGTTTTGTCTGGTGTGCCGACAGGGCGCGGTTCATGTCCTCGAACATGGCGCGACTGCCCACATAAACGCCCTGTAGGTCGATGGATTTGCGTAATATTGCGTCGGGATTTATCGACCCACCAAACCCGGTGAGCACACCGATCAATCCCACCATGCCGCCAAAACGTGTCGCGACCAGGGATTTTTCTAAAGTACCGGCCCCGCCTACTTCAAGAACCTGATCGGCACCGCGGCCATCAGTCAATTTCAGCACAGTTTTTTCCCAGTCGGGATCTTGCCGGTAATTGATGGTTTGCCAGGCGCCCAGTGCTTTGGCCCGCGCAAGCTTTTCGTCGCTGCTGGAGGTGATGATGATCCGCGCGCCGTGCATCACCGCAAACTGCAGGGCGAAAATAGACACGCCGCCGGTGCCCAGCGTTAACACCACATCACCCGCCTTGATGCGGCCCTTGATCACCATCGAGTGCCAGGCGGTGAGTGCTGCACAGGACAAAGTTGCGCCTTCTGCAAAGCTCATATGCTCGGGCAGGGCCACCACACCTGCCTCATCGAGGACGACTTCTTCCGCCAGCACGCCATCTGCGGTGCCACCGAGGGCACTGCGCATCACGTCGGCGCTAATAGCCCCATCCAGCCAGCGCTGGAAAAACGTCGTAATAACGCGATCACCGGTTTTAAAGTGCGTGACTTCATCGCCGGCTTCGATGATTTCTCCGCAGCCGTCCGAATTGGGCACCAGGGGCAGTTTATTGCCCATGCCGGCGTGCAATACGGTCATCAAATCTCGATAGTTTAAGGAGGATGCGCGAATGCGTACGCGCACCTGCCTGGGCCCGAGCGCGCCAGGAGCACGTTCCACCAGCGCCAGGCCGTCGATGCCCTGTTTGTTCTGAATTTCGTAGACTTTCATGATTTTTTCCTCGTTGGTATTTTGGTGACGATCCTTATTTGCACATTTACCTTATTTATACATTTGTGCCGCCAGAGCCACATCACGCCCCAGGTCCAGCGCGCTGGCAACGGATAAATCCGCGCTACGGCGGATGATTTGCTTGGTCTGCCATAGCGCGTCGTGGTTGAAGGCCGCTAGCTGTCGGGCTACTTCGGTGGCCTGACCAAGCACTTCTTCGACGGCAACGACACGGTTGATCATGCCAAATGCTTTGGCTTGCTCAGCGCCGATGTTTTCGCAAAGCACCAGCAATTCAAAGGCGGCCTTGCGGCCAATTTGATGCACCAGGGGGGGCGCGACGCCAGCAGCAGCCATGCCGAGCTTTACTTCGGGATAGCCAAAAATGGCATTATCGGCGGCAATGACCATGTCGCAGGCAATGGCCAGGTTACAGCCGCCACCGAGGGCATAGCCGTGCACGGCGGCGATCATCGGGGTATCGAGGCTGACCAGGAGTTTATAAAAATCAATGGAGTGATTAACCGAATCCGCAATGTCTCTGCTGGAGGGCGGCGTATCGCCGTGACCTGACAGATCAGCGCCAGCACTAAAGGCGCGCCCCTCGCCAGAGATCACCATGACAGCGACCCCCGGGTCGCGATCAGCCTCGACAAGTTGCGCGGACAGCTCATCGACCAGTGCGGTGTTCATGGCGTTGAGTTTGTCCGGGCGGTTCAGTGTAATAAAACGAATGGCGCCATCATTGCGGATGCTTACGGTATTGGTCATCAAACTGCTCCTGTTAAAAAACCGGGATACCAGGGGTTTATCGTTTACCGCCTGGGCGTCAAAATTTATTTGTTTATTTGTTTATTTGTTTATTGCCGGCCGGGGCGGCTGCGGCTGATTTTTGCTGGCTTCCGTGACCAGTATGCCAGCCGCTTCCAGTGCGCTGATGTCCGCCTCATTCATGCCTAAATATGCCCGCAGCACCTCGGCGTTGTGTTCGCCACGGTGCGGCGCACGCAAATCCAGCTGCTCGGGGAAGTCGGAAAATCGCAGCGGAAAACCCGGGGCGTCGAATTCTCCAAAGTCGTCATCTTTGAGGGTGCGGACGGTGCCGCGCTGGCGATGGTGGGGGTGGTTAACCGTCTGGCCAATATCCAGTACAGGCGCATGTGGCACGCGGAATTCATCGAGTTTGGCGAGGGCCTCTGCCGTCGTCTGGTGACTGGCGATCCAGTCATTAATCAGCGTAATAATTTCATTTTTGAGTCGCACCCGGCCATTGTTATTGCCGTAATCCGGATGCCGCGCCAGATCCTCTCGCTCCATGGCCGTGCAAAGTTGCCGCCATTGCCGATTGGTGGGGCAGGCAATGGCGATATATTCCTCGGGGTCCTTGCCATTGAAGATACCCAGCGGTGCGCCGGCACCGAGATGGGAGCCGGTACGGGTGGGGTTTATTTTGCCAGCGGATGCGTTGTAGAGCTGCACGTTGAGGTCGTGGCAGTGGTAATAACTGTCGAGCAGGGAAATATCCAGGTGTTGCCCGCGCCCGGTTTTTTCCCGGTACAGCAGGGCGCAGGCGACGGCGCCAAGGCCGTGCACGCCGGTCATGACGTCACCGATACCAAGTCCGGGCAGGGACGGCGGCCGATCCGGCTCACCAATCACATGGGTCACGCCGGAGAATGCCTGGGCAATAAAATCGTAGCCGGGTCGGGAAGCAAGGGGGCCGGTCTGGCCAAAGGCGGAAATCGAGCACATCACCAGCCGGGGATTGATGGCAGAGACCGTCTCGTAATCCAGGCCCATGCGGCCGATGGCACCCGGGGCGAAATTTTCCACCAGCACATCCACTTCTTTGAGCATGTCCTTGATAATGGCAAGCCCCTGGGGCGTTTTGACATCAATAAACAGGCTTTTTTTGCCGCGGTTTTGCTGGATATAAAAGGCACTGCGCTTATTGCGCAGCGTCGGAAAGGCGTGGGTCATATCGCCAACCGGCGGTATTTCCACCTTGATCACCTCGGCGCCCATTTCCACCATTAAGCGTGTCACGGTCGGTCCGGCGAGTGCGTGAGTAAAATCGAGAACCTTGTAGCCATCCAGTACATGCTTGAGTTGCGTATTTGACACGGTAGCCCCCTGAGGTATTAGTTTTTCAAGTATAAGTGGCATCGGGAATTTGTCGCTGTCCATACTAGCGCGTATATTCCCCGTGATGAAACAGGAGTATCAGTTTGCCCTATAGCCTGAATGACGAGCTGCAAACGGCGATTGCCAGGCGCGTAGACAGCTTTCCGTCGCAGACGAAATCTGCCAACGGCCTGAAACATGCGGCGGTGGCCTGTGTTGTTGTGGCCGACGATGATGGTCAGGGCGCCATTGTACTGACGCGTCGTTCCGCCAAGCTAAGGGCTCATAAAGGCCAGTGGGCCCTGCCGGGTGGCCGCATCGATGCCGGAGAAACACCGCTTGAGGCCGCTTTGCGTGAGGTGCATGAAGAAATCGGTTTGTTGTTGCCGACCGCCAACGTACTGGGCCAGCTGGATGATTATCAGACCCGCTCAGGGTTTCTGATCACGCCGGTGGTGGTGTGGGCCGGGCTGGGCGCTGATATGCAGGCCAATCCCGATGAGGTCGAGTCTATACACCGAATCAGCTTCGCCGAATTAAACCGCCCCGATTCGCCAATTTTTCTCGATATCCCGGAAAGCGATCGGCCGGTAATCCGGCTTCTGGTTCACGACAATTTCGTACACGCGCCTACGGCCGCGGTGATGTACCAGTTCCGGGAAGTCTGCTTGCATGGGCGGCATACCCGCGTTGACCACTTTGAACAGCCGGTCTTTGCCTGGAAGTAACCTGAGCGCGGCGGAGGAAAAATTGTGGCAAAAGTAGAGTTTTTCTTCGACTGTTCCAGCCCCTGGACCTATCTCGCATTTAGCCGCATAGAAGGTGTCTGTCAGAAAACAGCTGCTGAACTGATATGGCGTCCCATTCTTGTTGGCGGCGTGTTTAATGCTGTTAATCAGGATATTTACCAAACGCGTGCCAACCCGCATCCGGTAAAGGCGCGTTACGCCGACAAAGATTTACAGGACTGGGCGCGGTACTGCGGCGTGACAATAAACTGGCCGGAGGTGTTCCCGGTGCGCGCCGTGGATTGTATGCGTGGGGCGTTTGTGGCCCTTGATGCGGGCGTATTGCCGGCTTACGCCCGCGCCCTGTTTGAGGCCTACTGGGGCGCGGGCAGGGACATATCTCAGGTCGAGGAACTGGCGCTAATTTGCCAACAGGTGGGCCTCGATAAAGATACATTTTTCCAGAAAGTCGCCACCGCCGACGTCAAATACCGTTTGCGCGAAAATACCGAGGAACTGGTCAGACGCGGTGGCTTTGGCTCGCCGACTATGTTTGTCAACAGCGATGACATGTATTTTGGCAATGATCGGCTGGCTCTGGTGGAAGTGGCGTTGCGTTCCGGCGGCGACGCGGAATAATGGGCTCAGGCTTACATTGCTCTGGCGAGGCTGGCGGTGAGTGGCCTGATTTTGCTGGCCAATAGAGGGTCGGTGAGTATCGCGCCGAGAGACTGAAGTTTGCATAATTCCAGGTAGTCTTTTAAATAATAATATTCGTCGGCCTGCGTCAGTAACTCGAATGCTTCGCCGATATCGGCAATCCGCTCCCGGATCATGTGGTCGGCGAGACGATAGCAGGCGTAGCTCAGCGTGAATGGTGCAAGATCCTCAATGGCGGAGTCTTCCGGTGCTGTTGTCAGCGGAGCCAGGCTGTTGGCCAGTCCGGTAATGAGTATGTCTGGCAGTTTCCAGGCACGAGCCAGGACGGCCGCGGTGATGGCGGAGTTAAAGCCGAGTTCATCCTGAACGGCCTGTATGCGCTCGGTAAAGCTGAGCGGGCTGAGATACAGTTTCTTCAGTTCGGGTATGTGGGTCAGCAACGTGATATCACCGATCGAAAAAAGTAATGACTGGGTGGCGATGCTGGAGGATGTTTCGTAGCGCAATTGTTGTGCCGCCAGT
>JBFJZC010000044.1:0-14227 GCA_041622295.1 Porticoccaceae bacterium | reverse complement strand
GTCCGCAAAACCGAAGAATTGATGAAAGCAATGGTTGCTCCGGGCATTATTTTCGAAGAATTGGGTTTTACCTACATTGGTCCGATCGACGGGCACAATATCCCACTCCTGGTTCATACCCTCGAAAATCTCAAGAAAATCACCGGCCCCGTGTTGCTACACGTTGCCACCAGTAAAGGTAAGGGCTTTACCCCAGCCGAGCTGGATCCGACTGGCTATCACGCCATAACCAAAATTGAGCCGACCATCACAGGCAAAGCGGCCGAACAGAGCTCTGCGCCCGAAGCTGAATCTCAGCGAAAACCGCTCAAATATCAGCAGGTATTCGGTGACTGGTTATGTGACATGGCCGAGCTAAACTCAGATTTAATCGCTATTACACCGGCCATGAGCGAAGGCTCGGGGATGATTGAGTTTGCCCAGCGTTTTCCCGATCGTTTTCACGATGTGGCCATTGCTGAACAACACGCCGTAACACTGGCAGCCGGTCTAGCCTGTGCACGTAAAAAACCCGTCGTGGCCATCTACTCTACTTTTTTGCAGCGGGCGTACGACCAGCTGATACACGATGTCGCCCTGCAAAACCTCGATGTCCTGTTCGCAATTGACCGGGCTGGACTGGTAGGCCAGGATGGTGCCACTCACGCGGGCAGTTTCGATATCAGCTTTCTACGGTGTGTACCAAATATGTTGGTAATGGCACCATCGGATGAGAATGAAACGCGACAGCTTCTCTACACCGGTTTTATGCACACCGGTCCGGCAGCAGTTCGATACCCAAGAGGAAACGGACCAGGTGTCGCGATAGACCCCACCATGAAGGAACTCCCGATTGGCAAAGGCGTGGTACGCCGCAGAGGCAAAACGACTGCGATACTGAACTTTGGCGCCCTGCTACCTGCGGCAATGGCCGTGGCCGAGCAGCTTAATTGCTCCGTCGCCGATATGCGCTTCGTCAAGCCTCTCGATAAAATCTTACTGGAAGAACTAGCTCAGGAACATCGCCTACTGGTGACGCTAGAAGAAAACGCCATTGCCGGTGGCGCTGGCGCGGCCGTCAGCGAATACCTGTCGGCAGTTGGTATCGTCGTACCGGTGTTGCACCTGGGATTGCCCGACCGGTTTCTCGATCACAACAGCCACACGGCACAAATTCAAGAAGCGGGGCTCGATCAGGCCAGTATTTACCAGTCAATTACAGATCGTCTCGACAAATTGGCCGTCCTTACAACTGCGCGCCCAACGCGAACGGTTAACTGAGCGTGCTTCGGCGGTCGAATTATGACGGCGGTATTTTTAGCCAAACTGACGACGGAACGGTGGCAAAGCATCGAGCAACTGCCGACCATAGCTTTTGTGCAGCAGGCGACTGTCCAGAATTGTAACCCGCCCCGTATCCGATTCATTGCGTAACAACCTTCCACAAGCCTGAATCAGGCGCAATGACGCATCGGGTAGCGTCAACTCGCGAAACGCATTGCCGCCCGTGGCCTCTATCCATTCAGTGAGCGCCTCCTGTAACGGATCATCCGGCACAGCAAAAGGAAGTTTGGCAATCACCACGTGGGTACAATACCGCCCCGGTAGATCCATCCCTTCAGCAAAACTGGCCAGCCCAAAGATGACACTGTTACGACCTTCATCCACTGCAAATTGATGGCGTTTTACCATTTCTGCAACACTTAACTCACCCTGTATCAGCAACTGCCCCGGCAAACTCTGGGCTATCGCTCCAGCAACCTCCCCCATTTGTCGACGTGATGCAAACAGCACCAGACTACCCTGGGCCGCGGGCACTCCGGGAGCGCTATCAGCGACTTCGAGCAAACCCGGCAGATATTTTATCAGTGCTTCCGTGTGGCGCTCTGGCTGGGAGCCGTCCGCCCCAATGTCAGGAATCGCCAACACACCGGCTGCAGCGTAATCAAATGCAGCGGGCACGGCCAGACAATCGACGGTATCGTCAAGGCCAACGTCGCGACAAAAGCGCGCAAAACTGCCCAGGCTGCGTAACGTTGCGGAAGTCGCAATGGCTGCGTAACACCGCTGCCACAACAGGGTCTGAAGCCTCGGCCCGGCAATGATAGGCGATACCGACACCCGTATGTCGCCGTTATCTTCAAGCGTCAACCATCGCGCTGTCGGCGGCTGAGCGGTGTCTGGACTGGCCATCGCGAACCACAGATCGGTCACGCTCCCAACTCGGCCAAGCCATTGCCCAGCTGCCTGGAAATACTGTTCAATATCGACTCTGGGTACCGGACACTGTGTGTCCTCCAGCGCGCCTTCCAGCGTTTTGTGCAAATTCTCAATGCGACTTTGCATACGCGAAAAAAGCGCGGCAAGCTGTTCACAGACCACCCGCAATTGATCATCGATATGGCCTTCGGGGAAACGGTAACGAATGACTCCAGCCCGATCGCTACCAACAAGCAATGCATCAAACAGTGGATAACTTTGTCTGACTAGCGGCTGCGCCAGAACCACCATATCGCGGCACTCTTCGATGTGATGCTTGATGCCAGAGATGCCGTCCAGCGGCCGAACCATTATCTGTAAGGTTTTGTCCAGCTGTTCAAGCCACTGTGACGTGGCGTTGAGACGACAGAGACTGGCGAAGTGATTGAGCGCGGTAACGCCCAGTTTATGGGCTTCATCAAAGATATAAATGCATTGCTCAGGCTCCGGCAGAATAGCGCCGCCGCCCAGCATCAAATCCGCCAGCACAAGGTCGTGGTTAGCGACAATGCAGTCGGCCTCACCCATTGCCTCCCGCGCCTGAAAAAAACAACATTCGGCGTACAGTCGACAGCGGTATCCCGAGCATTGATTACGATCAACGGTGAGCGCCTGCCAGGTTTCATGAGGCACGGTCTCTGGCCAATTATCGCGATCGCCATCCCAGCTACCATCGCGCAGGGCCGCGGACATCCTGGTCAGGGTCATCGCCGCCTCAGCGTCGGGATTAAAGGTGATTTCATCCTCATAAAGGAACAGACCAGCGCGGTCAGCGCTGATCGTATCCTGACATTGCTGCAACCGCAGTGGACACAGGTATCGGCGGCGCCCCTTGGCCAGCGCGTAGCGAAAATCCCAACCGGTGGCGGCAAGCACGTCGGGGATGTCCCGATTAACCAGCTGCCCCTGCAGCGCCACAGTGCCGGTAGCAATAACAATTTTCTTGCCCGCCGCCTGAGCCATGGGCAGCGCTGACAAAAGATAAGCCGCCGTTTTCCCGGTGCCAGTGCCGCCCTCTACTGCCAGCACGGCGGCACCGCCATTAGTGCTTTCAACATCGGTGCTTTTGACACCGTCACCTAAAGCACCCAGGTAGGACGCAATCCGGCCAATCATCAGTTTTTGACCAGCCCGCGGATGAAAAGATCTCGCGCTTAAAAACGCACGGTAACCAGCCTGGATAGTTGTTTTGAGCGCGTCACCTAGCACTGCTTAACCGGCTAGCCCAAGACGACGACGCACTGGATTGGCATATGCTGCCCACATAATGTCGCGATGCTGCTCCGGCGCTTTTAAAATGCGCGCCGTCATTGCTGCACGCTTGGCTGACCAGTCAACCGCCCCCAGCTCCAGTTTCCATTTCGCGGTAGCTGCGTTTTCTCCATGGATCCGCTCGTAGGCAATGAGGTGCGTGGCCTGTAGACGATAATTTTTAATAATCTGTTCATCGAGCGCAGCGGCAGCAGCATCCGCATCTTCGAATAATTCTGTTATCTGTTGACCAAAAACAACGGCGATATGCCCCTTGGCGCCCATAATGCCCCGATAAATGCTGTCAATATCTTCATGCTCGCCTTTGACATAACTACCCTGACTCTGCACCGCGTAGAGCTCCCGGGCCTTGGCCTCGTCCAAGGGATCCCACTCATAGGAAACAGCAACCGGCACCACACGAAGTCGCGCAAACGCCTCGCCAAAACTTTCCTCGCGGAGCTTATTCAAAACCAGCATTTTCAGGACCGCCGCCTCGGTGCTATCAATCCCATCTTTGGCGCGGCCTTCGCGCTGGGCGATCCATACCGATTGCTTATCAGTCTCCAGAGAATGCTGGATATACGCAGACAATTGTTTCAGCGCGGCAAGCTTTTCCTTGCGCCCGGTAATGGAGCGCTTAACGATGAAACTTTTATTCAAGCGCATGAGGTCAGAGGTGAATGACTTGGTCAATAAATTATCACCGATCGCAATCCGGATAGTGTCCAGCCCCTGCCCCTTTAGGGCAAGATCAACCATGGCTGGATCCATAGCGATATCGCGATGATTACCGATAAACAGATATGACTGATCCGCAGTGAGTTTATCCAGACCAGCGACGGTAACCCCATTAGCTACCCGCTCAAGTAGCTGCTCAAGCAGCCCGCCAATGAGGGTTTGCAGCTCCTGAACACTTTGCAAATGACCAAACTCTCTGCGCAGCGTTCGGTGCACGAGCGGCCGTATTAGCCACGGAATCCAACGTGATAATCCAGCAAATTTCATACGCGCCAACGTGTCGACAAACTCGCCCTCGTCAACCAGGCGCGCTATCACTGTCGCTACTTCGTCATCCCGGTACGGCCTTATATCATCAAAATTGGCAACAGGTTGCTGGTTCGTCATGCCTTGCTCCCCCGCCCCATAAACCCGGTTCGGAATAGCCATCCGAGCCTCACCCTGGGCAATAGCAACATCAGCCTTCTCCACCAGGGCCGAGCCGCGGGTTGTACCAGCGGATATCCTGCGCGTAGCGGTCAACGAGGTGGGCCACATCAAGTACCAGCGCAAACAGCGCCATTCTGACCAGCAACCCATTATCGGTCTGGCGAAAAATCGCCAGATTGGGGTTTTCGTCAAGATCACAGTCCAGCTCGTTGGCTTCCGCCCGGGAATCGCGAGGCAACGGATGCATGATTACCGTGTTCGGCTCGCAGTACTGGGTATAAATCGCCTGATTGAGACGAAACCGACCCCGGTAGCGATCGGCCTCAGAACGCTCAAGGAAACGCTCTTCCTGAATCCGCGTTGAATAAACTATATCCACATGAGCGATGCTCTGCTCCAGGCTATCTGTCGCCGTTATTCGATGGCCCGCTTCGGCTAATGAAGCGACCAGTTCATCAGGCATTGCCAGTTCTGCCGGCGACACTAATATCACCTGAACATCTTTGAAAAGCGTCAACAACTTGCACAAAGAATGCACCGTACGACCATATTTAAGGTCACCAATCATTGCTATGCGCAAACCGTCTATACCGCGACCACGAGTCTGCAGTTCTTTTTCTATGGTATACAGATCCAGTAAAGCCTGACTTGGATGTTCGTTGCTGCCGTCGCCGCCGTTCATGACCGGCACGCGGCTCGCCGAGGCAAATTCCGCGACAGAACCGGACTCGGGGTGCCGCATGCAAATTACATCACTGAACCCTGATAATACCCGCGCAGTATCCCGCAACGATTCCCCTTTAATCAGCGACGAACTGTCCATGCCCACCGACTCCCTTACTTCACCACCAAGCAAGTTGAACGCCGAACCAAAGCTGATGCGTGTCCTGGTACTGGGTTCAAAAAACATGTTGCCGAGGATGGCTCCCTCCAGGACCCGCGTGAGCTTGGCTCTCTGTGCGTAAGGCTCCATCCGATCGGCGGTACGGAATACCCTGGTGATGTCTTCACGTTCGAACTGCTGGATGGACAGGATGTGCGCGCCCGGGAAATTCACTCGGTGACCTTTTAATGTAATTTCGTCAATTTTATCGGTTTTATGCCGTGGCAACCAGCGAGGAACTGCGATTGTTGGGTTAGGGTTGTTGCAACAAATACACGCCCCAATCGCGTAAGGAGTGCAACAGGACGCGATCCCGCTCGCCGATATCGGGAGTCTCCGCGAGGCGGTCAAGCTCTCGGTTAAAGGCCTCGATATTGAGAAATCCAGGGGCCTGGCCGTGCAACCATTGCGTACGCAACTGCAACCAGCGCTGTTTTTCATCCAGTGTCAGCGTTTGATAAGCGTGGCGGGCACGGTATCGAAACAGTAATTCGCGGTAGCGCGGGTCACTAAAGCGGATGTCAGCGGCGGCCAGTTGATCCGGCCTTAGCGCGCGAACCTGCGCCAGCAGCGACCGGTCTATATTGGGTAAAAACCCCTGATACAGAGCCTTTTCCGCATCGACAATATCAGACAGATCAGCGTCAGAGAAAACTTCCTGAACCTTGCTACTAATGTCACTCTTTAGCAACAACTGCCAGTGTCGCTCGCAACGCTCCATATCAATACCCAGCTGTCGTGCCGTCGCTGGATCCAACAGCTTCGGAGTTGCCACCACCGGACACCGGTTCAAGTGGATGCCCTTCAAGGCGATTCGCTCGCTATCGTCCGGCAGGTCAGCTCGGGGCGTAAACAGGCGTTCGCGTATCGCCTCGCTACCCAGCTCCAACAGTGGCCGCGGGTCACTCAAGAGATTAACCGCCACAATGGCGTTGCTATTGGTCGGATGCGGGCAGATGGGCATCATAATCGCCAGGTAGCTATTTTCTCGGGGTAGTCGCGATGACACATGCAGAAACGGTTTACGATTCACCAGATCAATCTGCGCGGCGACTTTCTGTTTGGTGCGGTTACCGTAGACATAATTATACAATTTCGGCTGGCTCGTTCTGACCAGCCGGGCAACGGCGATGGTCGCCCGCACATCGGAAAGCGCGTCATGAGCCGCATCGTGCTCAAGCCCATTCGCCGCGGTTAAATGCTCAAGGCGAAAACTGGGCGACCCATCATCGTGACAAGGCCATTCGATCCCCGTCGGACGCAACGCTCTGGTCAGACGCACCATATCGATAATATCCCAACGGGAATTCCCCTGTTTCCATTCCCTCTCGTAAGGATCATAAAAATTTCGATACAGTGAGAAGCGGGTTACCTCATCATCAAAACGAATACTGTTGTAGCCGACAGCGCAAGTACCGGGTCGCGATAATTCGCGAAGCACGCGAGCTATAAACTCTGGCTCTGGCAAGCCTTTTTCAAGCAAGAATTGTGGCGCCAAACCAGTGATTAAACAGGCCTGTGGGTGCGGCAATCGATCGAGTGGCGGAGCGCAGTATTCTGTTAAGGGCTCGTCGATAATATTGAGATCTTCGTCGGTTCTAATGCCGGCAAACTGAAAGGGTCTATCCAGAGCAGGATCTATACCCGATGTTTCGTAGTCATGCCAGTAGAGGGTTGTAGCCATTTTTCACACGGGGTTTTTTATATCGAGTTTTAAGCAATATACACTACGGACTTTCTCCAGGCTTGCGCCTCGAACGACAGAATTTCAGTAGCCACTAACAAAAAAAACGGCATCTAGAAGATGCCGTTCTTAAAAAAGCGCCGAGCCTAATCGCCCGGCACTCTATTTCATCCACCTGGAGATCAGTCTACCACTACCTCGGTGAAGGATAACTCACCGATTACGCGGCGGTTACGTGCCCGGCCTTCGGCAGTTGCGTTGTCCGCAATTGGACGACTTTCGCCATAACCAACAGTCGATATCCGACCTGCATCTATGCCGTAGTCCTGAGCCAGTCGCGCTTTCACCGCCGCAACACGTCGCTCGGACAGACCCTGGTTGTACTGATCACTACCCATTGAGTCAGTATGACCTTCCAGTACCAGCTCGATATCGCTTTGCGCTTTCATGGCATTGGCCACTGCTTGCAACTCGTCGCCGTAGATGGCCCTTACCACCGCTTTATCGAATTCAAACTCGACATTCAGACGGACAGTAATAGTACGCGTCTCAGGAGCAGGCGCGGGCGCTGGTGGAGGTGTAGGCGCTGGCGCAGCCTGGGCGACAGGAGCCTCAACCGGACTATTAAAGTAGTAGTTAAGCGCTAAATTCAACGCGCCATCCATGTTGGACTCACTCTCGCGAACCTGATGCAAAAACCGAACGTCGCTGCGGAACTCCCAATGCTTGTCCAGCATTTTTGACAAACCCAAACCTACGCTGGCCTGGGTAGTATATTCCTGGTCAGGGTTGAGAGTCGGCGTGCTACCACTTTTTTGCTCATAGTAAACCGCACCCATGGTGAAGTAAGGACGCCAGCCCTTGGTGTCTTCACCAAACCAGTAATACATGTCTAGCTTCGCAACTTCCAGATCGCTATTGGCGATCTCTGTACCGACGCCCAACTCAAGAGCCCAGTCGTTGAAAAAGCGATAACCAAGGTTAAGTCCACCCACAATCGCTTCTTCGCCACCACCGACATAGCGGTCACTGTCGAGCGCGTACCCCGTTACTGAAGGCCCTACATAGAACCCCTCGTTTGCATTAACACTGAGCGTGGCTGCCAACAGCACGGCTCCTACCGTAGAAATGATCTTGCGCATATCCGTTCCCCTCTTTATGAATGACAAGTTAATCACACCCAAATGAACCCTAACCCAACACGGGCATGCAAGTACAGCTACTACCCCTCCTGTTCCTTGCCCACCCTCATTGGGCTCGCGATTATACATAGTAAATTTTCTTTTACCAGTATTTATCTCCGCCAGAATGTAAGACTTTCACAGCCTAAAAGCAAATTAATTTTTACTTTTATTTCAACACATTATGTTCTTTTTACAGATTTTAGATCACAAAACCTCCAGATTCAGCGCGCGCGCCTCCATAATCGCCCGCCACTGTTGGGGGCCGCTGAGATGGACTGAATTGCCGCGACAATCCACCGCCACGGTCACTGGCATATCGACCACCTCAAACTCGTACACAGCCTCCATACCCAGCTCCGCAAAAGCTACAACCTTCGCCGCAGTAATGGCTTTCGAGACCAGGTATGCGGCGCCACCGACCGCCATCAGGTAGACAGCCTTATTATCTCGTATGGCTTCGATGGCCGCCTGGCCGCGCTCTGCTTTGCCCACCATACCTATCAAGCCGGTTTGCTCCAGCATCATGCGCGTAAACTTATCCATACGGGTCGCTGTCGTCGGACCCGCTGGCCCCACCACTTCATCCCCAACGGGGTCAACCGGGCCAACGTAATAGATAAAACGATTTCGGAAATCGACCGGCAAGGGTTCACTGTTTGCCAACATATCAGCAATTTTTTTATGGGCCGCATCGCGCCCGGTCAATAGTTTGCCGGATAACAAAACAGTCTCGCCAGGTTGCCAGTCCTGAATAGACTGCGCGTTTACTTCATCGAGGTTAACGCGCCTGACGCTGTCACCAACTTCCCAGGCTACTTCAGGCCAGTCTTCCAACGTCGGCGGCGTGAAACTCACAGGCCCCGACCCATCAAGGGTAAAATGAATGTGCCGCGTCGCCGCGCAGTTAGGAATAATCGCCACCGCCTTGTTCGCAGCGTGAGTCGCATATTCCCGAACCTTTACATCAAGCACCGTCGTCAGCCCCCCTAATCCCTGGGCGCCGATGCCCAGGCGGTTAATCGCCGACATCAACTCCAGGCGCAGCTCTTCGCCCCGGTTCTCAGCTCCTTTTGCCATCAGCTCCTGAATGTTGATCGGATCGAATAAAGATTCTTTTGCCATCAGCATGGCCTTTTCGGCTGTGCCGCCGATACCCACACCCAACATACCCGGAGGACACCAGCCAGCACCCATTTTCGGAATTTGCTCCACCACCCAGTCAACAACAGAGTCCGATGGATTGAGCATGGCAAACTTTGCCTTGGCTTCGGAGCCACCACCTTTTGCGGCCACATAGATGTCCAGTGTGTCGCCGGGTACCAGCTCGTAATGAATCACAGCAGGCGTATTATCGCCAGTGTTGGTCCTCGCGCCGTCCGGATCATCGAGAATAGATGCCCGCAGTACATTCTCGGGCAGCAGGTAGGCTCTGCGCACACCTTCGTTAATCATGTCGGTTACCGACATGTCACACTGCCACTGTACATTCATGCCAACTTTGGCCAGTACCGTGACAATACCCGTATCCTGACAAATTGGCCGATGCCCCATAGCACACATCCGCGAGTTCACCAGGATCTGGGCCATAGCATCCTTGGCCGCCACTGATTCTTCTTTCAGATAAGCGTCATGAACAGCGTGAATAAAATCTTGGGGATGATAGTAGGAAATGAACTGCAGGGCGTCAGCGACCCCCTGAATCAGATCTTGCTGACGAATAACAGTCATGATGCGTTTCTCGCAGGTTGTGTACGACGAGCGACTTATAACCAGGTCATCAACCCGCTCTACTGCGCGGGCTGGGCTTGCCGCAAAGTGTTTAAAGTTTGATTAGTTTGCCGACGAAAGGCATCAATCGACTCGATAGCTGTTTCGTTTGTTTTCAAGCGACTCTCCAGGGAGCGCTGCCGCTCTTCAACCTGACGCAATCGCTGCTGCGCCCCATCGAGTTGATCGACACGCTCTGCCACGGCGTCAATCCGCGCAGTCGCCGCCAATGAGCTGCTACCCAGCTCGCTAATTTTGCCAGACAGTTTTTTGTCTGCGTCAGCTAGAGTCGCCAGATTTTTAGTTAATTTCTGCGCCGCTTTATCACTCTCAGCGATAGCTAACTGCAACGCTTCAATGGCCTTTTTATTACGATCATTAGTCACACCCCACAATTTTTTTATCTCAGACCATTGCGTTTCCAGTTGCTTTGAATGGTCAAGCAGCTTCACCGACAGTGCTGCACCGGATTGATTCAGAGACTCATCCGTCGATTCAATTTTGCCTGCGAGCTCATCAAACCGCTGCTGCAACACGGCCTGCGCCTGACTTTGTTGCCACGCAAACCAACCCAGTCCGGCCAGCCCAACGGCAAGTAAAATAACCAGAACAATTAGCAGGGAACCCCCAGTTTTAGGCTTATCAACCCTGGCAAAAGATTCCTTATAATTGCCCTGCGAGCCGCGTCGCGCACTGCCCTGATAATCCCCTTGAGAGTCATCTTGAAAATCGCTTTCGGAGGTATTTTTACGGTTATCCCGTCGCGGCGCACGGACATCGCCGTCGCGGCGGGCAACAATGGGTTCACGGGGCTTAAACTTATCCTCTGCCATAACTGACGACTCACCCAACCACTAGATTACGTTTCAATCGCGATTATACACTGCGCCATAAAACGTAATCACAAAAAAACCGGCTATATAAGCCGGTTTTTTTGCGCACTGTAATCAAAGAAACTTAAGTAGCAAGACCAGCACCGCGGTCAAAGCAATACTGCAGTGGATCACACCCTTGACCGATGTCATAGGACCCTGCCTGCCGACAATGGCATTGATTTCAAGCGCCGCAATAACAGCAAGTACCGCATACAGGCCAATACCACCGCCGTCGGCGTTCAGTCGCGCAGCACCATAACCAATATGAGGGGAGGCCAACATACAGTAGGCCATAGGCGCAGAAAACAGCGTATTGGTGCGTGACGCCAACAGCGCCTTTGCGCCGGCGGATGGTTTGTCTCCTTCCACCATGCCCAGCGCGATTTTCTGATTGGGCCAGATAATCAGCCAAACGTTAAGGAACATCAGCGTACCCATCAGTGCACCCGCAACGATGTATTCGTTCATGACGCCCTGTTTTTGCACACCCAGCAACAGCACGACGCCTGTAATGAACGTAAACATCGCGCCCCAGCGGAACCACCACAGCGCACTGGGCGCCAGCTTCGCCTTGGCGTCGCTCAATCCTTCCGGCGAAGCCTCCTTGAAATAGCCGCCCTGTATAAAGTTGAAATAGTAGAGCAGGCCGATCCAGGTTATGCCGAACAATAAGTGTGCCCAGCGAAAAAGAAAATTGATGAAGTCCATCGAAGTTAAGTTTTCCATTCAAGTCACCTTTTGTTGTTAATTGCTATTGTCAATTCAGTGTTGTGGTAATTATAAGTTCAGAGTGGTAACGCCACTCCCGCATCGTCAGTATTGAGCTTCGCTACCCAAAGCGTCCGCAGCGCCCAACGAATAACCTTTCCCAAATCAGGGTAGTTAAAAATCCACGCTATTTTAGACACAAATCTTGCGTAAAAAAACCATAGAAAATTAGTGGCTAATAAGTTGGGCGAGAGCACCTCTGTGGCCACCCCTGGAGAACACCGCCATAATACGCACATAAAAAAGCCCCGCGATTGCGGGGCTTAGCTAAAGCGACGGAGCAGGCTTACATCATGCCGCCCATACCACCCATGCCGCCCATGCCGCCCATACCACCCATATCAGGCATGGCGGAACCTGAGTCATCTGACGGCGCTTCACTGATCATCGCTTCGGTAGTGATCATCAAACCGGCAATCGACGCAGCGCCCTGCAAGGCGGTCCGTGTCACCTTGGCCGGATCGAGAATACCCAGCTTGATCATGTCGCCATATTCACCGGTCGCAGCATCGTAACCGAAGTTACCTTTGCCTTTTTTGACCTTATCGACAACCACGGAGCCTTCCGCACCGGCATTTTCAACGATCTGCCGCAAGGGTGTTTCCATCGCCCGACGCGCAATGCGAATGCCGACAGTTTGATCGTTGTTGTCGCCCTCAAGCGTTGAAATTGCCTGCAGCGCGCGAATTAACGCAACCCCACCGCCAGCAACTACGCCTTCTTCGACCGCTGCGCGGGTAGAGTGCAGCGCATCTTCGACGCGGGCTTTTTTCTCTTTCATCTCCACTTCAGTAGCGGCGCCAACCTTAATGACCGCAACACCACCAGCCAGCTTGGCCAGGCGTTCCTGCAGCTTTTCACGATCGTAGTCAGAGCTGGTGTCTTCAATCTCTGCGCGAATCTGATTAACACGGCCCTTGATGTCTGCAGCGGTGCCGTTGCCATCAATAATCGTGGTATTTTCCTTACTCATACCGATGCGCTTGGCCTGACCAAGATGCTCAAGCGTAGCGCTTTCCAGGTCCAGACCCACTTCTTCGGAAATAACCGTGGCACCGGTCAATACTGCGATGTCCTGCAGCATGGCTTTGCGGCGATCGCCAAAACCAGGAGCCTTACAGGCGGCTACCTTGACAATACCACGCAGGGTGTTGACAACCAGAGTTGCCAGGGCTTCGCCTTCAACATCTTCAGCGACAATCATCAGCGGCTTGCCGGATTTGGCGACGGCCTCAAGAAGACCCAGCAGCTCGCGGATGTTGGTGATTTTTTTATCAACCAGGAGAATATACGGCGTCTCCAGTTCGGCACTCATGCTTTCCTGGTTGGTAATGAAGTAGGGCGACAGGTAGCCACGATCAAACTGCATACCCTCAACCAGATCCAGCTCATTTTCCAGACCCGAGCCTTCTTCAACAGTAATCACACCTTCTTTGCCAACCTTGTCCATCGCTTCGGCGATGATTGCACCAACCTGGGAATCACTGTTGGCAGAAATGGTACCAACCTGAGCAATCTCCTTGTTGTCGGTACAGGGCTTGGCCATGCGCTTGATCTCAGCAACCGCAGCGGTAACAGCTTTGTCGATACCGCGCTTGAGATCCATCGGGTTCATACCGGCAGCTACCGCTTTAAGGCCTTCGTTCAGTATCGCCTGGGCCAGTACAGTGGCGGTGGTGGTGCCATCACCCGCTTCATCGGACGACTTGCTGGCAACTTCTTTCGCCATCTGCGCGCCCATGTTTTCAAACTTGTCTTTCAACTCTATCTCTTTTGCGACCGATACACCGTCTTTGGTGACCGTCGGCGCACCAAAGGCTTTGTCCAGAATGACATTGCGACCCTTGGGGCCCAAAGTCACCTTGACAGCATCTGCCAATACGTTCACACCAGCCATCATCTTGCGGCGGGCACTATCGCCAAATTTCACGTCTTTTGCAGCCATGATTTCGTTCCTTATCTAAATTCTGGGTTCTATGTTAAGTGATCGATCAGGTAATCGTTTGAATCAGCCTTCAATGACACCGTAAATCTCACCTTCACTCATAATGATGAGTTCATCATCACCATCCTTAATGGTGTTATTGTTAGTAGCGTAGCCGCCAAACAACACCTTATCGCCAACCTTAACTGACAGCGGGTGAATGTCACCATTAGTCAACAAACGGCCTTCACCAATCGCGATAACCTCGCCCTGATTAGGCTTTTCCTTGGCTGAACCGGGCAACAGAATACCACCGGCAGTTTTTTCTTCTTCTGCGTTACGGCGCACGACAACGCGGTCGTTCAATGGACGAATCTTCATCTCAACTTTCTCCACCTGTCTTAAAATTAAATTCCAGTGTTCGGGAAACACCCCGAAGCTGCCCACTATCTTGAGGCACCAAAAAGAAAATCAAGGCCCGCC
>JBFJZC010000043.1:0-14236 GCA_041622295.1 Porticoccaceae bacterium | reverse complement strand
GCAAACACGCGCAGGGCACCATCTGCTACACCACCAGCCCGGTGCACAACACGGCTGCCTTCGTCGCCCTGGGGCGGGAGCTGGCGGCCATGGGTTGCGACAGCATTGCCATCAAGGATATGGCCGGTCTGCTCACGCCTACCGCCACCGAAGCGCTTGTCAAGGGTTTGCTGGACGCGGTGGCATTGCCGGTGCATCTGCATTCTCACGCGACTTCGGGGCTTGCGGAGATGTGCCAGCTCAAGGCTATTGAAGCGGGTTGTCGGCATATCGATACCGCCATCTCCAGTTTTGCGGGTGGCACCAGTCACCCGCCCACCGAGAGCATGGTGGTGGCGCTGCGCGACACCGCTTACGCCACCGAGCTCGACCTTGAGCAACTGCAGGATATCGCTGCGTATTTCCGCGAGGCGCGTAAGAAATACCGCCAGTTCGAGAGCGGCTACACCGGTGTTGATACTCGGGTTCAGGTCAGCCAGGTGCCGGGAGGCATGATCTCCAATCTGGCCAACCAGTTACGCGAGCAGAATGCGCTCGACCATATGGACGCCGTATTTGCGGAGATCCCTCGGGTGCGCGCTGACCTGGGCTATCCACCTCTGGTCACCCCCACGTCGCAGATTGTCGGCACCCAGGCGGTGCTTAATGTGCTGACCGGTCAGCGTTATCAGAGCGTTACCAACGAGGTCAAACGCTATCTCCAGGGGGGCTACGGGCAGCCGCCGTCGGCGATCGATCCGGAGTTTCGGCTGCGTGCCGTGGGCAACGCGGAATTCATAGAAGGACGCCCGGCCGATTTACTCAAGGCCGAACTTGAGCAACTGGAGAGCGACATTGGCGATCTCGCCGGCAGCGCGGAAGACGTACTGAGCTACGCTATGTTTCCGGAGGTGGGGCGGCAGTTCCTGCAGGCACGCCGGGACGGCAAACTGGAGCCCGAGGCGCTGACGCCGCTCGTGACTACTAACGTGGATACGGAGGAGGTGGAAAGGCGAGTCCCCACTGAATTCAACGTCACGCTGCACGGCGAGACCTATTACGTGAAAATCACCGGGAGTGGTCACAAAGGGCAGCTTGAGCGCCGCTTTTATCTCGATCTGGACGGCGTGCCGGAAGAAGTTATGGTCGAGACGCTTGACGAACTGGTGCTGAGTGGCGGCACGGAGGGCGCTATTGCCAAGACCATTGCCGGGCGCCGTCCACGGCCCTCGGCACCGGGTCATGTCGCTACGTCTATGCCGGGCAATATCGTTGCGGTGCTGGTCAGAGAGGGAGAGACTGTTACCGCTGGACAGCCGGTACTGATTACTGAAGCCATGAAAATGGAGACTGAGATTCAGTCCCCGGTCGCAGGCACTGTGACGCTAGTTCTGGTGCGCAAGGGTGATGCAGTTAATCCCGATGAGACATTAGTGGATATTACGCCAACCTAAACGTTATCCGCGTTGATCTGGCGTAATTGTTGCCGCGCCTTAGCCTGTGTCAGTACACAGTTCGATCAGCTCCGGTAAGCACGCCTCGTCATCGGGCAGATCTTGCCTTTTTTGTTGCCCGTGTGTTGCCCCTGGGAAAATAGGTCGGCAAGTTATCTGGCCACGTCTTTTATGTTCCCCCGGTGGTAGTGTCGTCCGCTGCAACAGGATTTTTGCCAGAGCGTTTACGTGCTCTTCGGGTTGGTGTGTTATTCCACAGCTCCCCCGTCGACAGGCATTGCCAGCCCCACCTGATCCAGCCCAGCAGGGCGAATACTATCCACAGTGACCACAACAACATGGCAATGCGAAATACCCATAACGGTAGGCTAAATACCCAGCCTTGAGGTAACACCGCAAGGCTGTGGTCCTGGTACCACTGATAGAAATAATTGCTCGAACCGTTACCGGTAACCTGCATATTTGGCGCTGATAGCAGGCTTTGAGGGATGGTGTAAAACAGGCTGAGCAGGGCAATCACCGAAAGCGCTATTAGACCCATTTGGGTTATATTGAAAAAACTGGATGACGTTGGCAGCGGTCTGCGACGACGCGCTTCCATGGCGAAAAACCAGAGTACCACCGGAATGCTGCCGACCATGTTGACGGTGCTCATGCCAAGCGCCAGCAATAACCATTGCCAGGTGTTGACTGGCACCGACAGGCTTCGCAGTTTGATGATTTTGCCCAGCCCGGCCGCGATAACCAGAATGACAGCGAGCACTCCCCAGTAGAGCATTGCTGGGCCGATATCCGGGCCGTTGACTAGAAGCGGCCAGCGATCACTCGGTAGCTGCAGCTTGATATCGATATTGCTGGCCGGTGTCGGTAATTCGAAGCGGGGTGTGGTGGTGGTTAGCGCCACGCCCTGGTCGAGCTCCCAGGTGATGGCGACATTTTGTAAGCCGGGGTGTAGCGGAATGACCACATGTTGGTCCTCCCCAGGTGTGGTTTGTTCGACGCCGTCAATAGTAATGCTTTGGAGCGCTGCACCCGGCGGCTGCGCAAATCTGTAATCGCCGCCAAGGCTGGTACGAATACGCAGCGACAGCGTTAATGCCGCACTGCGCCCACCCGGAAGGTGCTTAATCTCGACGTTTTCCACCGTTGTGGTCGGGCCGGGAACCGGTTGCGGTTGCACCGCAGTTAACATCAGCGTCTCGCCCGGCCAGGGCTGCCACAGTTGCACAAGCGGTCCGTTATCGCCGCCGGTTTTAACGAGCGGAATGCCGTCGCCGCTGATGTGCCAGCGCGGTGAAGCCAGAATTTGCCAGTGTTCAATCCATGCCGTCGTGCTCGGCGCCTGCAGCGACAATTGCGCAACTGGTTTGATGACTGAACGCCACTGAGTTCGGTGCTGCTCCGCGCCGAGAGTAACCAATACCTGCTGGTTTTCGGTGAGCAGATTTTGCGTGACGACAGCTTCGCCAGCGAGCAGGGGAATGCGCAGGTTAATCGTGCCTGTTGCGGGCGCAATTCGCGAAACGGTGGTCGTCAGCTCCCAGTCGAGGTCACTGCTAAGCTGGCGTTCGACCCGCACGAAGGGTTTGACCGGTGCGGGTAGTAGAGTGTCCTGTGCAGTTTCCCTGACCTCTTTTTCCAGCTGTATGGCGCCGCCAGCTACCTGCCCTTCCGATAAACCGTGGATCCGCCAGCCCTCGGCAATGACCGTGGTCGCGTGTGGGGTCAGGGGAAACGGCACGCTGATGTTGTCGCCCCGGACGGTGCCGGTCAGCGTGATGTCGTGACTGCCCGGCATCAGGTGTACCCAGAGTTTGTTGTCGGCGCTGGCCAGTGAGGCTGGCTGGTTATCGACAACCACCGAGGTGGGCTGCCAGCTTTTGTCGGCAGGTAGTGGAAAAGCCAGTGCCACGCCGACACTGACCCTTTGTCTTAGTACCAGTCGTTGGTCGGCGAGGACAAGATGGGTTTGCTGTACCGCTGCACATTGCGGGGCGCAGTCCGGTGCTCTGGTCAGCGTGGTTTTGAGTTCTTCCAGTAAGGCCGGGGGCGGGTATGTTGCGGCTGTCGCACCTGGTGCAGCCAATTGCGTAGCCAGCATAATCAGTAACGGCAGTAAGGGCAGCAACGCCAAGGGGCTGGAGGCGGTACTCGCCGATGCGCTTTTGTCGTTTGTTTTACCTCCTCGATCAGCTAGCAGCCAGTGGTATTTTATCAACCTGCTGCCAAGGCCGTAGAGCAGCAGGCAGACCAGTGCGACCTGGATAAATTTCAGCGTGCGGGTAAGCCAGGGTGGTGACAGGTACAGTGACAACGGTGCTTCGGCCTTGACTGGGCCGCTCCAGCCCAGCCCAACCTGACGCCATTGCCAGGACGGCTCTCCCGGGCCTGTCTGGACGTTGTCGGTGGGTCGATAGCGTTGCTGTTTTGGTTCTTCACTGAGCGTTGCACGATCCTTCATAGCGCGCATTCCCGTTGATTTTCTTGCCAGACTGTCGCTGCTGAGCATATCCGCTTCCATGGCCAGTTCCGGGCTGGCGGCAGGTGGGGCGCTTGATGCATAGCCATAAGGATCCGTGTTAATGGCGCGTTGCTGTTCCAGCTGCGGGTAAATGCCCTGGCGTATCTGTTGCACAGCAAAGGCAATAACAGTGACCACCAGTACAGTGAGCGTGGCGTGGGCAATGCCGTTAATCAGCTGTTTGAATCTTCCTTCGGACAAGGCTGCCAGGAGTGGCAGGGCGGCAACCAGAATGGCCCAGCCGAGCAGGGGTGCGCCGGGTTGGTGGTAGGTCAGGGCCAGCGTCAGGGCGCCGAGGCAGCCCCAGCGCCAGGTCAGTACGCGAAACAGGCCGCCCACAATAAGCAGGCAGATAAACAGATCCCACAAATCCCATTGCGATAGCCAGGACAGCTGCACTCGATCCGGTCCTGCGGCATGCCACAATTGCCATCCCGGCGGCAGGCGTAATTGTAGGTCGACGCTGTCAAAATCATGGCGCCAACCGGTGGCGGATACGGCCGCGAGTGATGGCAGCCGGCTGATGGCTTCCACGTCGACCTGGGTGTGGCGTATTTCGATCCCGGCACTTTGCTCACCGGGCATGCGGGTGACCAGTTGTGGCGTGCCATTGACAACAATGCGACCCAGCAACAGGTCGGGAGCGGAGCGCAAACGCCAATTGTGGGTAAACGTGCCCTGTATGTGATCTTTCGTGGTGGCGCCGCCGCCATCAAAATCCAGCCAGAGGGTGCGGCGCAAATTGAGCCGGTTTGCCGCAGGTGCGGCATCGCCCCGATATTGTTCGTCGAGACTCAAGGTGTCATCGGCCGTCATCAGATAAGTAGGCAGGTTGGCAAATTGCGGTGGTATATCAATTTGCGAGGGATCGACGGCAGGCAACCCGCTGATCTTGACGCCGCGAAGTTGCGGGTTGGCGCGGAAACTCCATATTTCCTGTTCGGGCCATAGTGGATCCAGCTTTTTCATGTTGAAAAGTGTTACCGGCGCCAGGTATCGAGCTTGCAGAGAGATACGCCATTCACCGGCCCGGGCCTGAACGCGCAGACGGCCATCTGTTTCGATACGGGCGGGCAGCGATGAATTGAAGGCCATGACCTCGGCGTTATCCGGCAATAGCTGGCCGAGCAAAATCTCCCTGGGTTTGCCGGCGACGGCGAGGCGCAATTCGGTGGTTAATTGCAGAGGGATATTGTCGCTGAGCAGACGGAAAACTTCGACCTTCAAGGTGTCATTGCGCTTACCGTTTTGTTCGACGGCATGCTGATCCCGGAACCATAGTCGGCCGTTATTGTCGAGTTGCGCGGTTGTAATCTGGCCGTCCCGGCTCAGTTGGATGAGCGCGGTATCGGCTGCAATGGGCAGGTATTGCGGCGATTTTAGCCAGCTCAATGAACCTTCAATGGCGTATTCGCCGGGTTCAAGCTGGATCGCCGGGCGTCCGTTTCTGTCCAGCACCGTAGCAGGCCTGCCGTTGAGCAGGACCTCGCCTGGCCAGTGTTGAGTGTCGCCAGGCAGGGTGATCCAGCTGTTGCCAAATACCTGCCAGCTCTGGGTGAATCGCGCAGCGTTGGCCGTGACGTCAACGCTCAAAACCCCTGGCCACGCGCAGCGCCGTTGCTCAGTCTGCTGGGCAATACGGGGACAGCCGTATTCCGTCTGATCTTTTAAAACCCACGCTACCCAGGGTTTCAGCGCGTCGGGTATTGCAGTTGGCACGGGGGCTGACGCAGTAACCGCCGCGGCAGAAATGGCCTGGGCATAAGCGAATACCGTTAGCAGGCTGCAATAGACCGTGGCGCGAACAAACAACAACATAGAACTGCTCCCTGTAATGATGCAATGAATGATTGCTGGCCGTCAGCAAATTATGACAAAAACCCCGGTAATCAGGCTGCGCATCTGGAGCCCATTTCACCAGGCTTTTCAGCGCGCCAGATTAGTTACAGGTTAGCGGCTGCGTACGACGAAGTCGACTTCGTTGGGGCCGGACGGTTACGCGATGTTTGATGGTGGTCTGGTCACTTCCTGAGTAAAAGTTGATACTTCGAGCAAGCAATCAGCGTGTGTCGCCGCGCGGGGTGCCATGACATTACTCAACGGCAGTGTCTTGATCCTGGCGATACCAATTCGTGCCTTATCGTTATCGTTCGCTGTAGGTTCCGAGTCGGCTAAAACGATATGCCCAGACAAGGTGATTAACCAGGTACACATGCATGACGATTTTTAAAACCGCGCGTGTCGCAGCCATTTATATCTCCCCGATAGCCGCTGGCTTGCCGGTGCTGGTCAGCGAAGTCAGAGCGGTCGCAGGCGCCGGGCTGGTGGGTGACAGATACTACGAGGGGCAGGGCACCTGGTCTCACTGGCCTGGCGGTGGCCGACAGGTGACCCTGATTGAGGAAGAGGTTATTACGTCCCTGCAGCAGGCGCTGACGGCCGTGGTTACGGGAGCGCAGACGCGGCGCAATATTGTGACCCAGCATGTCGAGCTCAACGGTTGGGTCGGCCTTGAGTTTGCGGTCGGCGAGGTCGTTATGCGCGGCGTACGCCTTTGTGAGCCTTGCGCTCACCTTGAGCAACACTCGCACCGGGGCATAGCCGCAGCGCTACAGCATAGAGGTGGCTTGCGCGCCGATATCCTGCGCGGCGGAGTGATTCGCCAGGGCGACACGCTGCGACGGGTATAGCGTTAAGGCTTGAGTAAATTTGCAGCAGCGTGTTTTCAGAAAAGCTAGATGGCTTAATGCAACGAGCCGGCGGATGTGAGTAACCCGCGGTGGCCATTGGTTCCCCGTAGGCGGGCTTAAGTCGCCGTTAACTACCGAGCGCGGCGATAATGGAATTAACTTCTTCCCTGGATTCTTCTTTTATCACCGCAATGGAGGCTTCATCAATTTTTAGGCGCTTGAACGAACCGATCGCTACCCAGTCCTGCTCTGCGGGATCATCGGGACTCGGCTCCTGTTCCGCAACATGGGCAAACAGATTGGCGGCCAGCACCACATCTGTGAGGTCGGCGCGGCCCATAATGTCACGGTCATATAACTCGTGTTCGTCCGCGACCATCACGAGTTCCTCATCAAAATCCCAGTTCTGAAGAATCGCGCTGCCCACGCCTGTGTGCCACTCCCTCAAAACCGCGCCCAGTGCCGCCGGGTCGTCACACAGTTCTGGAAAGTCGCTGGCCGTTCGCGACAGGATATAAATCTTGCCGATGTCGTGCATTAACCCCCCCAGCAAGGCTTTATCCGGGTTGATTTTGGCGATTTTTTTGGCAATCACAAAAGAATAGGCCGCAACGTTCACACTATGCCGCCACAGTTTTTTGAAATCGGCTTCCAGCTGCCCGCTTGCCCCAGCCTTCATCAGCTGGTTGACGGCGATAGAGACAGCGATGTTGTGTGCCATTTTGAAGCCAATCCTGGCGATGGCAGCGGGGATGTCGGCGATGGGTTTGCCTCCCCCTGCGATCGCAGCAGAATTGGCTACTTTCAGCAGGCGCGCTGAAAAAACCGGATCGGAACCGACCACTTTGGCCACCTGGCCGGCTGATACATCGGGGTCCTCCAGGGCATTTTTTATGCGCAGGGCAACATCGGGAAAGGCCGGTAATTCCACCGTGCCCTGCGACAGTTCCTCGCCGAGTGATTTGACGAATTTAAACCCTACTTCGTGTATGTTTGCCAATTTCCTGCCCTTATGTTTTTGTGATAAAGATTAGCATGTCGCGATCATTAGTGCAGTGTCAGACCAGTTTCGGGCTTAATTTAGTTTAGTTCAGTTTTGAGGAGTTGAAAAAAACCAAAGATTGTCGGCATTGTTGGCATGGAGGTTTCAGAATCAACTGCCCAACGTGGCGATAATCGCCTGAATTTCTTCGAGGGAGTTTGCAGCGATTCCAGTAATAGCTTCCTCTTTTAATCCAAGTCGCGCAAAGGCCGGGATCTGATGCCACTGCTGGTCGAAGTCTTCACTGGTTAGGTGACCCTGTTCCAGGGCATGAGCAAAAACGTTGGCCACCAGTACCACATCGGCCAAATCGGTTTTATCCGTTGTACGGTCAAGGGTTTCATGTTCATCGGCGGCCTGAGCCATGGCTTCATCAAAACCCCAATTTACCAGGATGGCGTGGCCGACACCGGTATGCCATTCCTGTAGTACTTCGCCAAGGGTTACCAGGTCATCGCAGAGCTCCGGGAAATTCTTCTCTGCCCTAGACATAATGTAGATTTTGCCGATATCGTGCATAAGCCCAGCAATCATGGCTTCGTCCGGGTTGATCTTGCTGTAACCTTTGGCGATAACATAAGAAAAAGCCGCGACGTTCAGGCTGTGGCGCCATAGCTCGTTGAACCAGTTATATAGCTTGCCTCCAGGGGCGCTTTTTAGTACCTGATTCATCGCCACGGACATGGCGACGGTGTGGGCCATTTTAAAACCGATGCGAGTGACGGCGGTGGGAAGGTCCTGAACCGGTTTTCCGGCTCGGTTGCTCATAGCGGCGGAGTTGGCAACATTGATCAGGCGCGCAGTAAATACCGGGTCGGCGCTGACGACTTTGGCGATACTCTTGGCCGTTACATCTGGATCTTCGAGGGCACTCCTGATGCGAAATGCGGTATCTGGGAAAGACGGCAGTTCAATTGTGCCTTGTGACAGGTCCTCACCCAGGGACCGAACAAATTGAAACCCCACAGTATTAGCATTGCTCATTATATTTTTAGCCTCATATCGTTGCGTGCCAAGTTTGACTTTACATGAACCCGCTTTGCTCAGCTATGGTTTATGCCGATTTTGGTATGGGGGAGAAGCGGGTGGCAAGGTCAGGTGTATGACCGTTCACTGCCATCACGGAGTCTGATGACTGATCATTGCCACTTGTGAAACTGCTAAGCGGCTGCTCCGGCCGGAGCATCAGGCTGTCATAAAACGGCTGGTTTACCGGTCACCGAGAACCATAACAATCGACTCGATTTCTTCCCGGGAGTGCTCGGTGACATTGAAGATTTGGTCCTCATTCAGGCCAAGCCTTTGAAAAGCGGGGATTTTTATCCAAGCGCTCGTTTGGGTCGACATTTCGGTGCTGTCGATGTCCATCGCCTGGGCGCAAAGGTTGCTAACTAATACAACGTCACTTAAATCAGCAGCTTCGACAATGCGATCAAGGGATTCGTGTTCGTACACCACTTTTACCATATCGTTTGGGAGGCCCCAGTTTTTCAAAATTGCCTGACCCACACGAGTATGCCAGTCGTACATGACCTGTTCGAGACGGGCAAAGTCGTCGCATAAATCCTCGGCATGCTCCTCCGCCCTGACCATGATGTAGATTTTGCCAACATCATGCATCAGCCCCGCAATCATCGCTTCATCGGGGTTTATTTTGGTGTAATTCTTGGCAACCAGGTAAGAGATCGCCGCGACACTGAGGCTGTGCCACCACAGCTGGTCAAATTGAGCGGCAAGTTTTGAGCCACTTTTTTTCTTCATTAATTGTTGCAAGGCAATTGACATGGCAACGGTTTGCGCCATTTTGAAGCCCATACGCGCAATCGCCGTTGGAATATCGCGAATTTGCACGTCAGGCAATGTGCCCATAGCCGCTGAGTTGGCAACATTGAGTAGCCGAGCCGTGAATACCGGGTCTGTGCCCACGACGGTCGCAACTCGACTGGCAGATGCGTTTGGGTCATCAAGCGCACGTTTAATGCGAAAGGCAAGGTCGGGGAACGATGGCAGATCGACATTGCCTCTGGCAAGCTCACCGCTCAACAGCTGCACAAACTCAAGCCCGCGTTCGCTAATATTATTATTCATGTTTAGTTACGCTAATTAATCTCTAATAGTAAGAGCTTCACGTCAAAGATAACCAGTCGTGTCCGCTGAACAGCAAACTTTTCGCGCGCCTTTTTTGTGTACCTGTCGCGCGGTTCCGGCCGCAGTGCAGTATAGCGTATTGTACACTGCGTGCAGACCTTTCTCATCCATGCTCATTTAACTCGGCTTGCTGGGGTGTTAGAGCTCAGCCATTCTCGCAGATGACAACAGGCCTGATTGACCAGCCGCTGGCGGGACTGCTGCGCTCCCCAGGCACAGTGCGGGGTAAGGATTAAGTTGGGAATGTCGGGGCAGAGCAAAGGGTTAGCAGGCGGCGGTGGCTCTTCGCTCAGAACATCCAGTCCGGCACCGGCAATGACACCGTTTTTAAGGGCGGTAGCGAGCGCACCTTCGTTGACGATACCACCGCGAGCACAATTGATCAGAATGGCATCGGGTTTCATCAGCGCTAACTCTGCGGCGCCGATTAGATTGCGGGTGGAGTCGGTTAGGGGACAGTGAATACTGACGACGTCTACCGTGGTGAGAAATTTGTGCAGCGGTAAACGCCTGACATCGGCAGGCATGGATCGCCATTCGGGTACTTCTGCGGCAACGATTTCCATACCGAAGGCCTTGCCGAGGGCGGCGACAGCGCGACCCAAAACGCCGTAACCGATGATGCCGAGGGTAAGGCCGTGCAATTCGCGAACCGGGAAATCCAGCAGACAAAATTGTGGGCTGGCCGACCAGCGTCCATCACGCGCCGCGTTACCATAGTCAGTCAGCTGGCTGGTCAATGCCAGGATGAGGGCGAAGGTGTGCTGCACAACGGCGGGGGTGCCGTAGTCGGTAATGTTGGTGACCACGATACTTCTGGCGTGTGCCGCATCAAGATCGACGGCATTTGTTCCGGTTGCCAGAATGCCGATATATTTGAGTCGTTGCGCGCCCCGGATGTTGTCTGCGCTGAGGGGCGCTTTATTGGTTAGCACAATGTCGGCATCGTCGATTCGGTTCGCGATCTGTTCTGGTGTAGATGCCGGATAGATGCGCCAGTTGATGTTTGTCATGTCGAGCAGAGCAGTCAGATCAAGATCCTGTGGATACAATGAATCAACGTCGAGCACGACACCGTTCAGGGACATGGTTTCCTCTACCGTCATATGTCTGGTTCCATCTGGTGGCTCCCGCACAAGCGTCAGCTAGGCATTCTTGTCGCCTGCGACTATATTACGCATCGCTGAAGTATTCATCGGGCTAATTGTTAAGAGTCACTCACAATGTCAGATAAACCGCGTATCGAAATCTATTACTGCCCTGCCTGTCACTGGCTACCACGTTCGGCCTGGATGGCGCAGGAGTTACTCTATACATTTGGTGGTGAACTGGCAGAGGTGGCTATCATCCCAGCTGAGGAGAGTGGGCGGTTCGAAATTCGCCTGGGTCAGCATGTGCTGTGGGAGCGCAAGCGTGATGACGGATTTCCAGATGCCAAAACCCTCAAGCAAAAAGTGCGCGATGCCATTGCTCCGGGCCGCTCCCTCGGTCATATCGATAAGTAGTTTGGCTGCACATTTGGCATAATAGCGTCTGATTCCCATCGTCGTTTCAATAATCTGAAAATTAAGGGCTTGCTATGGCTGATCGACTAATCAGAGCTTACGAACGCATTGTGTTGCAGCATCCTGCTCTGGTGATACTCGTTGTCCTCGCATTGGCTATAGCCATGGCGTTTGGATTGCCTAATTTAAAGCTGGACGCGTCCGCCGATTCACTCACTTTGGAGCACGATAGCGACCTGGATTATTTTCGTGAGGTCAATCAACGTTACGGCAATAGCGACTTCCTGGTAGTCACGTATACCCCCAAAAGCAAAGATTTATTTTCCGATGAGTCGCTGGCTAATCTGGATGCACTGCAAAAAGATTTGGCCTCTGTCAAAGGCGTGGTCAATGTAAATTCCATGGTGACAGTGCCGCTTTTGTATAGCCCCAAGGTAACCGTCGAAGAGCTGCAGGACGAGCAGAGAACCCTGTTGACGCCGGGCGTTGACCGGGCTGCCGCGAAGCTGGAGTTTCTTAATAGTCCAGTGTATCGCAAGCTGATTTTGAGTCCGGATGGTCAGACCACAGCCGTGCTGGCTTCGGTTAGATCGGATTCGCGCTACGTTGAGCTGGTGCGCCATCGCGATGGCCTGCGGCTTAAGCGCGATACCGAAGGCTTGAATCTGGCAGAAGAGGTCGAGCTTCAGCAGGTGACCAGGGAGTTTCTGGATTACCGCACCGAGCGCGCCGAGATTGAGAGAGTGCGCGTAGTAGAAGTCCGTCGACTGATGGATAAATACCGAGACAAGGCGGAGGTTTTCCTCGGTGGCCCGAGCATGATTACCGCCGATATGATTGATTTTATTCGCAGTGACCTGCAGCTCTTTGGGATAGGTATTGTGCTGTTTATTATCCTGACTTTAGTGGTTATTTTCAGGCAACTTCGCTGGGTAGTGTTGCCTCTGACAGTATGCGTATTGACGCTAGTGATGATGCTTGGCTGGTTGAGCTGGATCGACTGGCGTCTAACAGTGATTTCATCCAACTTCGTGGCTCTGTTGCTGATCACCACGTTGGCACTGACTATTCATCTGGTGGTTCGCTATCGAGAGTTGTTGCTTAGCGACCGGACATTAGGACAGAGGGAGCTGGTGCGGCAAACAGTGATCTCCATGGCCCGACCTTGCCTCTACACCGTGTTAACCACTGTTGTTGCCTTTATCTCGTTAGTGGTGAGTGACATCCGTCCGGTGATAGATTTTGGCTGGATGATGACGATTGGTTTATCACTGGCCCTGTTGCTAGCCTTTGTTGTCATTCCAGCCGGGATGATACTGTGGGGTAAGGGCAACAGCACCGGCAAGGTCGATAACTCTGCACAGCTGACAGCGGTATTTTCTCGTTTTACTGAACGCCACGGTAATCTAATCCTGATGTTTGCCGTAGTGTTAGGTGGCATTGCTAGCTACGGTATTAGCCAACTCAAAGTTGAAAATCGCTTTATCGATTACTTCAAACCCCATACTGAAATATACCAGGGCCTGTCGGTTATCGATGCCAAACTGGGTGGAACCACACCGCTTGATATTATCCTGGAAGCGCCAGCGTATGCCGACATTCCACTGGTGCTGGGGCAGCGGAATGGTGAGAACAATGACAGCGAGTATGGCTCGGGGGAAGACCCTTTTGCTGAGGACGATCCGTTCGGTGAAGATGACCCGTTTGCCGAGACAGATCCAAACAAACAGGAAAATAGCTACTGGTTCAGTCGCGCGGGTCTGGAAGACCTCGAAAAAATCCATGCTTATCTGGACGGACTTGCGGAAATAGGCCGTGTTGATTCGCTGGTCACCGCCTTCCAAGTCGCCAATGATCTCACCGGTCGACGCTTGAATGATCTGGAGCTGGCTTTTATGCGCCGGAGCTTGTCCCCCGAGCTGGAAAAATTTCTGATATCACCCTACCTCAACGACCACGACAATCAGGCTCGAATCACCATGCGCACAGTGGAAGGTGATGGCAGTTTAAACCGCAATGAATTACTGGCTGAAATTGAAAGTTATCTGATCGACGAAATTGGTCTGCAGCCCGAACAGTTCCGCCTGTCTGGCTTGCAGGTGCTCTACAATAATATGCTGCAGAGCCTATTTCGCTCTCAGATCGTCACGCTGGGCACTGTTTTCCTCGGCATTATGGTTATGTTTATCGTATTGTTTCGCTCGTTTACTATTTCTCTAATCGCGATCCTTCCCAATATGCTGGCCGCAGGAATTGTGCTGGGCAGCATGGGATTAGTAGGTATCCCGCTGGATATGATGACTATTACGATAGCGGCGATTACTGTTGGGATTGGGGTCGATCACGCCATCCATTATCTGACACGGTTCAAACGAGAATTCGCCGTCGACCACGATTATCTCGGTGCCATGCACCGTGCGCATGCCAGTATTGGCCTGGCCCTGTTCTATACCTCAATTACGATTATTGTAGGGTTTTCTATATTAGCATTTTCTAATTTTATGCCCTCGGTGTATTTCGGTTTGCTGACGGCGCTAGCGATGTTTGTGGCATTACTGGGGTCCTTAACCTTGCTCCCCAAGTTGATTCTGCTGTTTAAGCCGCTGGGAAGTGGGGGTACGGCTTATTAGTAGATGTAGTTTGCGTGGCATCCTCTTGTATGGGGGCGTACTGGCTTGACAGTCTGGTTGTGGTCGACTAATTTTTGTAGTCTCTGGTACCGAGCTTCTGGGAGGTGTGGCCAGAAAGCTGCTTGCGCTTAACAATTGAAATGCTTACGCAAATAACAACCAACAGGGAGTATAAAATGGCTACTGCCGATCTAGACGCCCGCTTACAAAAGTTAGCCGAGGGTGAGTCCTTAACAATTTCTCGTGATGAGTTTCGCAATGCCTGTG
>JBFJZC010000042.1:0-14398 GCA_041622295.1 Porticoccaceae bacterium | reverse complement strand
TACGATACCGCGGTGCTCAAGTATCGTGACTTTGTTCGGAAAGGTGGCCTGAAAATGTTGATCAGCCTGCGCACCTTGCAATATCACTACGCCGTAGCGTTATTGAAAATCCGCCAGTACCACGATGCGCTTGCCGAGGCAGAAAAATTGCGCCAGCAAACTGATCTGCCGGCGCCAGTGAGTGCGGCCTTGCCGAAACTGGCATTCCTGATCGCCCAGGCCTTGTATGAACAAAAGGCCAGTAATCAGAACCGTGTTAATTTGCTAAATGCTGCTGACTACTTCCTTACGCGGAGCGGTGATGACCCTGATGTCTCTGCCGCACACCTTGTGCTCGGCGAGTTGAGTTTCAAGCCTGAGCAAGCCAAATACCATATGAATTTGGCCCGGCGCGAGACCAAGCTCAAAGGCTCTGTCGCGCTCGCGCAGTTGAAGCGAGAAATTGCAGCCTTTAACAAGGCTATTGCAGGGGACCAAACCCTTGAACAAAGGCGTCAGGCCGAACAAATAATGACGCACTTAAATGAGCTGCCGCGTAGTACCCGAAGCAAACTCTGGGCGCGCGCTGTGTCGCTGCAAATGCGCACTGTGTTAGCGCAGAATCTGGATGGCGTGCTTAAGGAAATTGATAGCATTTACGCAGCCGCGGGGCGTGATAAAGAGATACAGCTGGACGCCGGTGTGAAGCAGGTCTTGTTGTGGTCAAAACTCCGTGCGTTAGATTTTAGCGGTCGACCACAGCCCTTGTTATTATTTGTCGAAACGCAGGTCCAGACCGGCATGGACGCTGCCGCACAGCAGGAGATTTACCGGTTTTTACTGGAAAAGGAGCGCCGCAAAGAGTTTGCGCAGTTAGCGCCGCTGATACAGGTTTTCTATCCTGCCCTGGCTGGTCAAACCCAGGATCAGCGTCAATTGCGACTGATGCAAATTCGGGTTGCGGTTGCGCTCGGGCAGCCAGGCGAGGCATTTAATATGGCCAAAACCATGGTTAAGGAATTTCCGAATTCCGGAGATGCCTGGGTTGCCTACGCAGAAACAGCCGAGGCCAACGATGACGTGTTCACCGCAGAGCGGGCCTGGGCGAAAATAACCGGCGCCCAACCAGACGGCGCACCACGCTGGCGCACAGCGATCAACCGCCGGATAGAACTTTTGGCCCGACTTGGTGACAGAGAAGAAGATCTGTGCGGGGTGATAAGGGATGCCCAGCGCTACCGCCACCTGGCTTCACCGGCAGAACAGGCAAATCTTGATAAGCAGAGTCAGCAATATAGTTGTAGATAAAGCGTATGCTGAGGCACATGGTATGAATCGCCCGGTAACTGGAACCGTCGCCTAATGAAGACACACCGAGAGTCGCAATGAGAATTCGCAAGTACGATGTTAACTATAGCCGTCGCCATTTTTTGAGCCAGTTGAGTCAAGGTGTGTTGGCGACGGGTGTACTGGCACCCTTGTGGCCTGCCATTGCCGATACCGGCAGCATCGCGGGGGTGTATCCGGATGAGTTGTTGTCTATCGAGGCCTATACGGGCGGCAAGATCAAAACTGGCGACATGATCACCGCCGACAACGTGGAGCACGTCAAGGATTTGTTAGATCCCATTCGTTACACCCAGGTTGCGCAAATGGGGCGGCAAATGCGCATGATCGATACCACAACCGACATCATGCAGCTGAGTCCCTGGGAGTACAATGAAGCGACGCTGCGTAATCAGGGGCAGGCGATGTTCGATGTCAATGGCAACGTCGTGACCCTCGCCGGCAAGCCCTGGATTGGTGGTAACCCATTCCCTAACCCCCGCTCGGCGCTTGAAGTGTTTGCCGGTATTACCCTCAGCTGGGGGCGACACGACGCATCTTTTTATGCCATCAAGGAAGCGGATGTCGGCCCGGCAGGGGATGTCGAATATACCTATGAGCTTTGTTGGGCGGAATTAGCGCCAGTCGGCAGGGTGGTTCTGGATCCCAAGCCGTATTTGCCTGGTCATGAAGATAAACTGCGTTATCAATCGGTGTTCTTCGTTAAACCTAACGACATCAGCGGCACCTCTTTCCTCAATGTCTGGCACTACGACCAGCGTCGCTTTCCCGATCTCAGCGGTTATTTGCCCGCTTTCAAACGGGTGCGCCGGTTTCCCACCAATCAGCGCTTCGAGCCCTTGATCCCCGGCTCAACACTTTATCTTTCCGATGCGTGGACAGCGGGCGATCCGTTTCTGACCTGGGGTAATTACAAAATCGTCGGTCGAGGACCCGCGTTAGCAGCGATTTCACGCAGCTGGAATTCCAGCCACGAGAACTGGGAGCACACCACCCACGGCGGCCCCAAGGGGCTGACTTTCTGGGATATGGATGTCGAGCTGGTACCTGAGGCAATTGTTGTCGATGCGGAACCGGTGCAGTTCCCGCGCGCGCCGATCAGTAAAAAGCGGGTGTGGTTCGATGCTCGCACGCTGGCGCCTCTGTCGATGGTTTCCTATGACCGACGTGGCGAGATGTTTCGCTCGTTTGATGGCGCCGGATCGCTGTATACCGATGGCGATAAAACGGTCTTTGACGGCAAGCATCCTTACGCGTCCTGGACCAGAGTGCATGCGCATAATATTCAGACCGATCGTATGGCCCGACTGGAGCAGGTGAAAAGCATCGCTGGTGGCTATGAGACCAAGGTCAATACCGATGATCTTTACGATAAATACCTGACCCAGGCTGCGATTAGAAGGCTGGGTAAATAAATACTTAAGGACCAAGTTTTAACGCAATATGGGCGACGCGCTTTGGCGCCAGTGTATTTGCGCTGGTCCGGCCGACGGGAGCGTTAGTCTGGCAGCAGCGTAGTCCGCAGGTATTTGAACAACTTGCGGCTGGCAGCGGGTGGTTTTTCCTGCTCCGCTTCCTTGCGGGCCTGGCGGATTAGCTGTCTCAGGTGTTGGCGATCCAGTTCATGGTGTGTGTCGACAAGCTGCTCAAAGGCCTCATCCCCCGGACCGACCAGCGCATCTCTGATATTTTCGAGACGCTGAAAATGTTGTCTAAACAGGCGGTTGGTATCTTCAAAGCCGGCCAGGGTCGCAGCGATTTTCTGGTGATCCTCAGCGCGCATCAGTTTGCCGATATATTGCAACTGCCGTCGTCGAGCCTCCCTTTGTTTCAGTGTTTTGGCCAACTCGACGGCCGCTCGAAGCAGGTCGGAAACAGGTACCTGTGAAAATTGACCGGCGGGCAGCTCTAGCAAGCTTTCGCCTAGCTTTTGCAGGGCAGCCATTTCTCGTTTGCGTTCTGACTTGCTGACAAATGTGACTTCAGTGTCAGGATCGTATTCTGATGGTGGGTCGACGGACATTTCGTTACGCCAGTTAGATGTTGGACATTTTGTCTAAAATGCTAGATGTAATACAGCGTTGCCAGCCCTAAAAATGAGAAAAAGCCGACGACGTCAGTGATAGTGGTGAGGAGCACGCCACCTGCCAGGGCCGGGTCGATACGCATTGCTTTCAAAATAACGGGCAGCAGAGAACCGGCAACAGCCGCAGTGACCAGATTGATAATCATCGCTGCGGCGATGATGTAACCAATCATGGGGTCATCAAACCACCACGAAGCTAGCGCGCCGATAACGATCGACCAAAGTGTGGCGTTAATCACGCCAGTAATAAATTCTTTACTAAGTAACCAGCGGACGTTGCCGCGATTAATTTGCCCCAACGCCATGCCGCGAATCACCACGGTGAGGGTTTGGCTGCCAGCAATACCCCCCATGCTAGCGACAATGGGCATTAGAATCGCCAGCGCCACGACTTTTTCCAGCGCCCCTTCAAAGAGATTGATAACCACCGATGCCAGTATCGCTGTGGCCAGGTTAATGCCGAGCCAGACCGCTCGTCGCGGGGCGGCACGTCTGACTGAGCTGAATGTTTCTTCTTCATCGCTGAGGCCCGCCAGACCGAACAGAGAGTGCGCGGCATCCTCGATAATGACGTCGACCACATCATCAATGGTGATGCGACCGAGTAATTTACCCTGTTCGTTGATTACCGGCGCCGACACCCAGTCGTGACGCTCAAACATCTGGGCAACTTGTGAGGCCGACATGGCCGCTGGAATCGCCTGAGTTGAGGTATTCATGATTTCACGGACGGTGATATTGGGACTGGACGTGAGTATCTTGCCCAGCGGCAACGTGCCTAAAAAGGTGTCGTTCCGATTGACGACGAAAATACTGTCGGTGACATCGGGTATTTCTTCGTGGCGGCGTAGGTAGCGCAGGATAACGTCGATGGTGAGGTCTGGTCGCACCGTGATGGTGTCGGTGTTCATCAAGCCGCCGGCGCTGTCCTCATCGTAGGTGAGGATGGTCTCAACGCGCAGGCGATCCTGATTGTCCATGGCTTCGAGAACAAGAGGAATAATGCGATCTGGCAGTTGTTGCAGGATGTCTGCGACGTCATCAGTTTCCAGGCCGGCAACCAATGTGGCCATTTCGCTGCTGCTCATACCCTGTAAAAACTCGCGCTGCAGGTTTTCGTTAAACCCGCCAAACACCTCACCGTCGACTTCCGGGTCAACCAGTTCCCACAGCAGGCGCCGAACTTTACTGGGGGAGGATTCGATGTAGTGAGAGATATCCATCGGCGCCATATTGTTGAGGGTATGGCGCACCTGGTTCAAAACACCGGGGTCGACGATGCTCTCATCGGCGAGGGTCAGCAAAGACAGTTGGTCGGCGATTTTCTGGTTTACCTGCATCCTGTCTCGGCTCCTGGTACCTGTTTAGTTAGCGTGCTGCAGAGGTATTCCGTACCCGCCCCATTGTACAGGTTCTACGAGTTGCGCAGGTGACGGGGGGGCTTAAAGCGGGTATGTTTGGAGATATCCAGGTTTCAGCTAGATACTGTCAGGCAGGGCCGGTAGGGAATTATTGACCTTCGCCGAACCGATCTGCGATAAGTGTGCTGACCTGGTGGAGGGCGTCTGCTTCGTCCTTACCGTTAAACTCAAAATGCAGATTGGTGCCCTGGCCTGCTGCTAGCAACATCAGCGACATGACACTTTTGGCATCAACTAACTTACCGTCATGTCCGGTTTTTATGGAGCTCGCGAAACGGTTGCAGGTCGCGGCCAGTTTAGCGGCTGCTCGAGCGTGCAGTCCGAGTTTATTAATGATGGTGATGTCTTTTTTTATCATGGCTCTTTGTCTTTCTGTAGGAGTCTCGCGCGGTAATGGCTGTTAAGTTTCGTACTTAAAGTTTCATTAAACTGACGCTCAGTTCTCCAGTTCCCGATGCTGCACCTGGATATTGGGGCGCTGGGGGGCGAACTGGAGTGCGAGCTGATTGCACACGTAAACGGAGCGATGCTGGCCGCCCGTGCAGCCTACGGCAATGGTCAGATAACTTCTGTTCGTGGCGGCGAAACGTGGAATCCAGCGTGATAAAAAGCCGTTTAGATCAGCCAGCATAGCCGCTACCTCCGGTTGTGAATCAAGAAATTCGATTACCTGCCTGTCCCCGCCAGTGTATGGGCGCAGTTCCTTTTTCCAGTATGGGTTGGGTAGACAGCGAACATCAAATACATAGTCGGCATCGACCGGTACCCCGCGTTTAAAAGCGAAAGACTGGAACAGCACTGCCATGGCCCCGGATGTTTCGGGCACGATCTGTTTTTTGATAAGGTCGCGCAGCTGGTGAAGAGTCATATTGCTCGTATCGATGTGCCGACTGGCAATTGCTGCGATAGGTTCGAGCAATTCGCGATCCAGAGCAATGGCCTTTTTTAGATCGACTGATTCTGAACTGAGCGGATGGCGACGTCTGGTTTCGCTAAAGCGGCGGATCAATGAGCTGGTGCTAGCGTCCAGAAACAGGACTTCACAAGCTATTCCCGATGCCTTCAGTTGATCGAGAATGACTGGGAACTCATCGAGCTTGCCGAGCACGTTCCGGGCGTCTATGCCGACTGCAATCTTGGCGGGCGCGTTCGCCTCGCCCTGCTTCAGGTATTCAAACAGACTGGTTAGCATGCCTGCCGGAAGGTTGTCTATACAGGTAAAGCCGACATCTTCAAAAACGTGAAGGGCGGTGCTCTTGCCGGAGCCGGAGCGACCGCTGACTACTATAAGGCGAGCGTTTTCCGCCGTGGCCATACTTAACTTATGGGGCCGCGGTTGCTATCTGGTAGAGCCTGGCGCTGGATGCGCAACTTCTCAGCTCCTCCCGTACTTCGCCAGATTGGAGGAGTTGCGCGATACAGGACAGTGCCTGTAGATGTTCATCGTTTTGTTCGTCGGGAACGATGAGGGCGAAAATCAGATCGACGTCTGCCCCGTCAACCGCATCAAAGTCAACTGGGGTTTCCAGCTTGAGCAGAACACCGGTAATTTTCGGGCAACCGGGTAAGCGGCAATGTGGGATGGCGACGCCTTCGCCGATGCCGGTACTGCCGAGGCGCTCGCGCGCCAGTAATTCATGATACAGGTCGTCGGCATCGACGAAGTCGGTGTTGTCGGCAATAAACGTTGAGATAAACTCAAGGACGCGCTTTTTGCTGACTCCCGGGACATTACAACAGGTGCGCTCAGGGCTGAGCACCTCGGCGATATTCATGATAGTGTCTAGCGGCCTCTTAGTTTTTCCTTACGCTTTATGAGCTGGCGATCTAGCTTGTCAACCAGGCTGTCGATGGCCGCATACAGATCCTCGTGTTCACTGTCGGCAAAAAATTCGCTGCCGCTGCCATGCACGGTAGCCTCAGCCTTTTGCACCAGTTTGTCGACAGACAAAATGACAGCAATGCTGGTGATGCGGTCATTATGGCGTTCCAGGCGGGTGATTTTGTTGGTGACATAGTTATGGATAGCGTCAGTGATATCGAGATGGTGGCCACTGATGTTTAACTGCATTTGCTGCTCCTTTTGGGCTGTTGTTGCAGGCTGGGTGATTTGTAGACGGGTGATAAAGCATATTTTCAGGCACTTTGCTTGAAGCGCTTTCTGTCGCTGGAAGACGGGATGCGCAGGCTTTCACGGTATTTGGCGACAGTGCGCCTGGCGACCTGAATACCTTCGTCCTGCAGCATAACGGCAAGCTTGCTGTCACTGAGAGGTTTGCTTAGGGGTTCGGCCGCTATCATCCGCTTCAGCATAGCGCGAATAGCGGTGGAAGAACACTCGCCGCCGCCATCGGTACTGACGTGACTGGAAAAAAAATATTTGAGCTCGTACACCCCACGCGGTGTGGAAATGTACTTCTGGGTAGTGACTCTGGAAATGGTGGATTCGTGGAGCCCCAGTAAATCGGCTATATCGGCTAGTACCATAGGTTTCATGGCTTCTGGCCCGTGGTCGAGGAAATCCTGTTGTTTTTCAGCGATGCTGCGACTGACGCGCATGAGGGTTTCATTACGGCTTTCCAGGCTGCGCAAAAACCAGCGCGCTTCCTGGAGATTATTGCGCAGGAAATTATTGTCTTCGCTGTCATTGGCGCGTTGTACGAGCCGAGCGTATTCCTGATTGATACACAGTTTAGGCGTTAATTCACTGTTTAAGCTCACAAGCCAGCGACCATTGGCTTTACTGACGGTGACGTCTGGCGTTATGTAGCCATTATCCTCCCTAACGATACATTCACCTGGGCGAGGTGACAGGCTTTGAATCAGCGCTATAGCAGCCTCGATAGCAGTGATTTCAAGGCCGGATTTGCGCACTAGTAGCGGGTAATTGCGCTCCGCGATTAATGACAGGTATTGATCTACCAGTACTCTCGCTTCGTTGAGCCAGGGGGTCTCGGGGCTCAGCTGATTTAGCTGGATGAGCAGGCATTCTCTGAGGTCGGTCGCGGCGACGCCGGGGGGGTCAAATTGTTGTACCCGGTGCAACACGGCGACGACTTCATCGAGGTCGATATTGTCTGCGGAATCTGGATGGTCTTGATCCGCGAGATATTGATTGTCGCCATAGTTAGCCTGCCAAAGCGCCTCAATTGGCACTTCGAGGAAGCCGTCGTCGTTTATGTTGTCAATAATGGTGGCGGCGATCAGTCGGTCGGTGTCGGATAACGGTGTCAGGTTAAGTTGCCACAGCAAATGGTCTTGTAACGATTCAGTGACGGTGTGAAATTCTTCAAAATCCCGGCCTTCAGTGCTACTTGACGAGGCGTTGCCTGGGTTAGCTGGAGGAGTGTTGGTGTAGATGTCATCCCACTGCGCGTCTACTGGCAATTCGTCAGGAATTTCCTTGTTCCATTCGTCCATGCCCTCTTGTTCAGGCGGGTCGTCAGGCGGGCCATCTTCCTGTTCGGTTGGCTGTTCAATTTCATCGGCCAGTTCGAGCATGGGATTCGAGTAGAGCGCCTGCTGAATTTCCAGGTGCAAATCTACTGACGACAGCTGGAGTAGTTTGATGGCCTGCTGCAATTGCGGCGTCATCGATAATTGATGACCGATTCGTAGTTGCAGGCTTTGTTTCATGGTTGTAGCAGGCTTTGCTTCATAAGAGGCAGCTTGGCGCTCGGCAGCGATCAGGAAGCCAAGTGTAGCTCTGCAATAAGGCTGGATCAATTGCTAAAAGCAATATATGTGCCGAGTCTTAGTTAAAGAGGAAGCTGGGTTAAAGAGAAAACTGTTCGCCAAGATATACTCTACGCACATCGGCATTGGCGACGATATCCCGTGGAGTGCCTTCCGCGATGACGATGCCGTCATCGACGATATAAGCCTGTTCGCATATATCCAGGGTATCGCGGACATTGTGGTCGGTAATCAAAACGCCGATACCCTTGTCGCGGAGGTGGGTAACGATCTGTTTGATGTTGTTGACGGAGATCGGGTCGATACCGGCGAAGGGCTCGTCGAGAAGAATAAAGGCAGGCTCCATGGCCAGCGCACGGGCGATTTCGACTCGGCGACGTTCACCGCCAGACAAGCTCATGCCGAGATTGTCGCGAAGATGTGTGATATGAAACTCGCCGAGCAACTCTTCCAGCTTTTCCTTGCGTTGTTGAGCGCTAAGCTCGACGCGTGTTTCGAGAATTGCCATGATGTTGTTAGCTGTGGTGAGGCGACGAAAGACCGAGGCCTCCTGAGGTAGATAGCCGATACCACGTCGAGCCCGTCCATGCATGGGTAAATGGGTGATGTCTTCATCGTCAATAAGTATGTGCCCAGCATCGTGATGTACCAGGCCAACTATCATGTAAAAGCAGGTGGTTTTACCGGCGCCGTTAGGGCCTAGCAGCCCAACTATCTGTCCGCTCGATACGGTCAACGAAACGTCGTTTACCACGCGTCGCCTACGGTAGCTTTTTGCCAGGTGGCGGGCTTGCAAGCGCGCCATTACTTGCCGTCCTTTTGCTGCTGGCTGGGAGGAATGATCATTTGTATGCGCTGTTTGCCAGTAATGTCACCGTGAGCTTCGACGAGTTCTTTCTTGAGATCATAGTTAATGCGATCCCCTTTGAGGGTTGATCCGTCCTGACTGAGACTGGCATTTTTAATCAGCGTAATGACGTCTTTATCCAGATGGTATTCGATTGTATTGGCGCGAGCCGTGATCAGGCCGCCATCCGGCTCGGGTTGTTGTTGATAGTGGGCGGGCGTACCGGTACTGACGATCATACTCACCTTGTTTCCGACCGCCTGTACCGTTACTTTATCGGCTTTGATGTGGATGGTGCCCTGGACAATATTCACGGCGCCCTGATAGATGGTTAATCCGGTTTTGTCGTTGCGTTGTGCTCGATCCGATTCAATGCTGATGGGTTGCTTGCGGTCGCTGGGCAACGCGAAGGCAAGCGATAGCGGAATTGCAGCAGACAATACTACACTAGCCGTTAGCCAATACCTGAGGACGTTAATTAACTGCATGGTGTTTGCTCTTGACACTTGACAATAATTGGAAGGTTTTCTGATCGAAGTCTGCTTTCATGCCTTTGCCGCTAACATTGCTGCCTGGCGACAGTAGCGTGACTTTTTGATCGGTTTCGGCAAAGTTGCGGTTGGGATAAAAAGTCAGTTGTGAGGTGTCGAACTGAGTCTCTCCAGATGCGGCATCCTGCCAGGCGTGGACGTCGCCGCGCAAGACTATTTGTTCGCCACTATCAGATACCGTTCCGCTATTCGCGGTCAGCCGCCAGGGCGGTTCCCCGAGCGTTTCACTATTGGCCTGTATCCTCGGTTTGTCCATGATAAATTCGTTCTGAGTTTGAAAAAACTGGCCGCGTTCCGTGTTTAGCACAAAGACTTCAACACCCTGTTTGTTGAACTTGTGGGTTTCGCTGTTAACCATGTAGCTGTTGGCTTTGGGTAACGTCGCCAGCGCGGTTTTTTTCTTGCTCAGGAAAACCTCGGGTGGCGAGTCCCAGAAAATAACGAAAATGATCAGTGCAGCCGCGATTATCACCGCCATCAGGGGATTTTTTATGGTTGACCACGGCATTGACTAGCTGTAGCTCAGTATCAGGGGCTCGAGCTTACCCTGCGCATCGAGTATAAATTCTGCCGCTTCGCGTACGGCACCGTTGCCACCGGGGTGCCGAGACTGCCATGCGGCGTGTGCGACAATGACGTGGTTGGCATCTGCGACTGTCATGCTCAGGCCGACGCGATTAATGATGGCCAAATCCGGCAGATCATCTCCCATGTAGGCGATTTCTGCCATCGGCAGCGGAGAGTCGGCAAGCAGCTCGCGCAGCGCGGCCAGTTTATCTTCACGGCCCTGAATAATCTTTTCGATGCCGAGTTCCTCGCTGCGTCTGGTTAATACAGTAGAGCTGCGGGCGGTAATAATGCCAACTTCTATACCTGCCCGTTGCAACAGTTTAATGCCCAGGCCGTCCCTGGTGTTAAACGCCTTGTACTCATTGCCGTTGTCACCGTAATACAGTCGACCATCGGTGAGCACGCCATCGACATCCAGCAACAGCAAACGAACACCCTTTGCTGCTTCGAGCGCCGCGTCAATGTCCATCACACGACTCCAGCACGGAGGATGTCATGCAAGTGTAGTACGCCGAGGGGATGCCTGGCGTCGTCTTCGACAATAACGGCGGTGATTTTGTTGTCTTCCATGATTTTAAGTGCCTCGGCGGCAAGCATTTCTCGATTGACTGTCTTGCAGCCGCGGGTCATGACGTCCCCGGTGCAGACGTTGTTGATATCAACTTTTTGATCCACGGCACGGCGCAGATCGCCGTCGGTAAACACGCCAATTAACTCGTTGCTGCTGTTGACTACCGTGGTGATGCCAAAACCTTTGGCGGTCATTTCGAACAGGGCTTCGCTCAACGGGGTGCTTTCCTCAACTCGCGGCACTTCGCTGCCAGCGTGCATGATATCGCCAACACGCAGCAGCAGTTTGCGTCCGAGTGCTCCGCCGGGGTGTGAAAACGCAAAGTCCTCCGCCGTAAACCCCCTCGCTTCAAGTAGCGCAACGGCGAGCGCGTCGCCCATCACCAGCGTCACCGTGGTGCTGGTCGTTGGCGCTAGCCCCAGGGGGCAGGCCTCTTCGCTGACACTGATATCCAGATTGACGTCGGCGACTTTGGCCAGCGTGGATCGGGGATCTCCTGTCATGCTTATGAGGGGGATTTTCAGGCGTTTGATAAGGGGTAGCAGGGTAATAACCTCGCTCGTTGTCCCCGAGTTCGAAATTGCTATAACCAGATCATTATTGGTAATCATGCCTGAGTCGCCATGGCTGGCTTCGCCGGGATGAACGAAAAAAGCGGGCGATCCGGTGCTGGCAAAGGTTGAGGCAATTTTATTGGCAATGTGTCCGGACTTGCCCATCCCGGTAATAATGGTGCGGCCCTTGCAGGCGAGTATGTATTCACAGGCTTTGACAAAAGACTGGTCAATGCGATCCTGCAGCAAGAGTACCGCCTGCGCTTCCATGTTGATGGTGCGCAAGGCCGGCTTGATGAAATCATGGTTGGGCATGTTTGTGGTCGCAATGTCACCAGGGTATTAGCTGGTCAGTGTCTGGTAGCTGGTCAGTATAACGGTCATGCGTGCTGCGGTCAGCTAGGCGCCCGGTAACAATACAATATAGTAGGCGATATAGGCGATTAATAGAACGAAGCCAAACTGCCTGGTCAAGTAAACAGTATCCTTTTTGCTCAACCAATGTTTAATGCTGATAACGCCGACCAGGAGTAGCGTGAATATGCAGACAGCGAAATAATCGCGTGAAAATGCTGCCGGGTCGAGGTGCACAGGAGTAATCGCGCCGGCAACCGGCATCACCATCAATAAGTTGAACACGTTAGAGCCAAAGACATTACCTATGGCGATGTCGTGATGGCCGCGCAGGGCACTGGCCACCGATGCAGCAAGTTCTGGCAGGCTGGTGCCGACGGCGACAATGGTCAGACCGACCATTAATTCGCTCATCCCCAGCTCGAGCGCGACTACCCTGGCGCCCCACACCAGGGCGTTGGAGGCCGCCAGCATGACCGTCAGGCCCAGCAGAAACCCTATCACCGCAGTCCGGGTGGGCATGCCTGAAAATTCCTCCACCAAAGCTATTTCTTCCGCATCTGGGTGTTGTTTCTTGTATTTGACGGTAACCCACAGCAACAAGGGGATGGCCAGCAGCATCATTATGCTTTCGAGGCGGTCGAGACTGGCGTTATACAGGCATAGACCTGCCAAAAAAGTGATTAATATCAGGACCGGACCTTCCTGGAACACCAGGTGTCGCTGTGCTGGTAACGGTGCGATCAAAGCGGTTATGCCGAGCACCAGCCCAATGTTGGCTAGATTCGAGCCGAGAGCATTGCCGACGGCCAGTTCGCCCGCGCCGACCAATGCGGCATTGACTGAGACAATAACTTCAGGCGCTGAAGTTCCCATGGAGACGACGGTCAGGCCGATAATGATGGGTGAAATCCCCAGGGTTTTCGCGCCACCGGCGGCAGCGCTGATGAAACGATCCGCGCCCCAGATCAGGCCTGCAAAGCCGACGATCAGCGCAACAACGGCGGGTAGTAAATCCATGTGTGATGTGTAAACTCAAGTTATCCAGGGTGCTGATAGCACTCCGCGTGTTCTTGTCACGATGGGCGCTATCAGTTTCTGCATTTCACAAAAAAGGGGCGGCAATGGTATAGTGCGTCGCCCCAAAAGTCAGCCGCTGAGTCGGCAAATCAGTGTTTTTACAGCTCCGTCTGTTGCGGGGAACCGGTGGGTCGGGAAATCCGGGCACCGGGTGTCTAAAGTGGTGTCCTAGTTGAACAGGTTCTTAAGAAGGAAACTTACCGTCATGTGGCGAATGTATAAAGTGTTGGGCTTTGTGTGGTTTTTATCCGGCGGGTTACTGGCGGCCTTGCCGGTGCTGGCTGAGTCGACCTCCAATGGGCATGCGGTGCTGGCAACGATATCCCCTTATCAGCTTGTGGACGAGGTGACCGCGGAGGTGCTGGCAAAAATTGAAACGCATCGTGCCAGGATTGATGCCAGTCAGTCAGAGGCGGAACGAGAAAAGCTCCTTGCGCATTTCTTTGATGATGTTGACCTGACTATGGCGCGGGTCATAGATTTTCGCTGGATTGCTCGTAACGTTATGGGTCCTTATGCTAAATCGGCGACTGTTGAGCAGCGTGAAGCGTTTGCCGAGGCATTCAGAGCGGGTCTTGTGGAGACTTACGGGCGCGGCTTGCTGAGTTACAGTGATCAACAAATTGTTGTCTTGCCGGGAGGTGATGACTATACCGGTAAGCGCAAAGTATCAGTGAGGCAGGAAATTCGTGCCAGCGATGGCAATTATCCGCTTGAGTATACAATGGGCCTTAGTAAGGCCGGAGAGTGGCGTATCATCAACGTCATTATCAATGGCATAAACCTTGGTAAAACCTTTCGCACCCAATTTGTGCAGGCGTCCCAGAAGAATGGTGGTGATATAGACACAGTTATTGCCGATTGGGGTTCACAAGCTATCTAGCTGGCTAATTAATGAATATCGAAGCGATCAAAAACTTGTTGGCGGCGGCGCTCGCCGACTGTGAAATTCGTCTGGAAAGCGAGGGTAATCATTTAACGGTTACCGCCATCGGTGAGGTGTTTGAAGGCAAGCGGGCAGTGCAGCGTCAGCAGCAGGTCTATGCAATACTCAACAAATACATTGCTGACGGGACAATTCATGCTGTTAATCTGAGGCTTTATACGCCGTCTGAATGGCAATCCGCTTGAAACAATGTGCCGCCTGGGCCCGTCCGAACACATCTCGCAGTACACATAATCGTCAGTTGAAATCTTGAGGTTGCTAAATGGATAAGCTGCTTATTTCGGGGGGCAGGCCGCTACGTGGTGAAATCCGCATTTCCGGCGCCAAGAATTCGGCCTTGCCAATTCTTGCGGCCACATTATTGGCAGATGAACCTGTAATCGTATCGAATCTGCC
>JBFJZC010000041.1:0-14522 GCA_041622295.1 Porticoccaceae bacterium | reverse complement strand
GTACCGTAGGCGGCAATGCCGCCAGGAAATTCCTGACGGGTTTGCTGTGCGATTTTTTCGGCATCCTGAGGTCGCATCATGCCGCTGGTGCGCTTGTTGACGAGCGCGTCAAGCTCAATGCCATCGATGAGATCGATGGGGTCGAGAACGTTGCCCTTTGATTTTGACATCTTCTGGCCGTGGCTATCGCGGACCAGACCGTGAACGTAAACGGTTCTGAATGGTACTTCGTCCATGAAATACAGGGTTAGCATTACCATCCGTGCCACCCAGAAAAAGATAATATCAAAGCCGGTGACCAGTACATTGGTCGGGTGGAAAGTGGTCAATTCAGGAGTTTTCTCGGGCCAGCCGAGTGTGCCGAAAGTCCACAACCCCGAGGAGAACCAGGTGTCGAGCACGTCTTCGTCCTGATACAGGGGTGTTTGCGGAGCGATGCCGTGTTGTTCTCTGACGGCGGCTTCGCTGCGTCCCACATAGACCTGACCGCTATCGTCGTACCAGGCTGGAATGCGGTGCCCCCACCAAAGCTGACGGCTAATACACCAGTCCTGAATGTCGTTCATCCAGGAAAAGTACATATTTTCGTACTGCCGTGGCACGAACTTGATGTCGCCGCTTTTTACAGCGGCAATGGCTCTGCCGGATAGCGATTTGGCGTCGACATACCACTGGTCAGTAAGCCACGGTTCGATAACAACTCCGGAGCGGTCACCACGCGGCACTTTTAATGTGTGCTTATCTACTCTGTCGACGAGACCCAGCCGGTCCAGGTCGGCCACCACGAGTTTGCGGGCCGCAAAGCGATCCAGGCCGCGATATTGTTCGGGCACATCGTTATTGAGTTTAGCGTCTCGGTCGAGGATGTTAATGACTTCAAGGTGATGGCGCTGACCTATTTCGTAATCGTTAAAATCATGTGCCGGCGTTATTTTGACGCAGCCGGTGCCGAACGTCATGTCGACGTAATCATCGGCAATGATCGGTATTTCTCGGTTGACCAGCGGCAAGAGCACAGTCTTGCCGATTAATTGCTGATAGCGCTCGTCGTTTGGGTTGACCGCCACGGCAGTGTCGCCGAGCATGGTTTCGGGGCGTGTTGTCGCGACGGTGAGGTGACCGCTGCCATCGCTCAACGGATAGCGGAAATGCCAGAGATGGCCCTGTTCCTCCTCCGAAATAACCTCCAGGTCGGATATGGCGGTGTGTAGCTGGGGATCCCAGTTGACCAAACGTTTGCCGCGATAAATCAGGTCGTCTTCATAAAGACGTATAAATGCTTCCTGCACCGTCTTGTAAAATCCCTCATCCATGGTGAAGCGCTCGCGGGACCAGTCCGGGGATGCCCCGAGGCGACGTAGTTGCTGAGTAATCTGGCCGCCGGATTGGGCTTTCCATTGCCACACTTTTTCGATAAAGCGTTCGCGGCCGAGGTCGTGCCGAGTAACGCCATCCGCGTCGAGCTGGCGCTCAACCACCATCTGAGTAGCAATACCGGCGTGGTCGGTGCCTACCTGCCACAGGGTGTTATCGCCCTGCATCCGATGGTAGCGCACCAGCGCATCCATGATGGCTTCCTGGAAGCCATGGCCCATGTGCAAACTGCCTGTCACATTGGGCGGCGGAATCATGATGCAGTAGGGCGCACCCGAACCCGAAGGTTTAAAGTAGCCTGCTGCCTCCCATATCTGGTACCAATGGGATTCGATATCCTGGGGATGATAGGTTGTGTCCATGGTGGTCTGTCGATTACTCATCTGGCGGGGTGAGGTGGCTTGCTGCGTGATACGTGTTACTACCACAGCACTCGGTTAAGTGCTCGGTAGGCACTCAGTAAGAAAAGCGGGCAATTATACTGCTTGACGGAAGTCCTCTCTAGTCGCTTTCGGAATCGGTGGGATCCGCTACCTTTTTGACCAGCGTTGGTATGTCTTTCCTGTCGGGTTTTACAGGGTTAGCGATCGGCGCGACTGACCCGCTAGCTGTTTTGGGCAGCGTGTCTTTCTGGTTTTTATCGCGTTGCCCAACAACCTCCGTGAGGATTGGAATAGTGACTGCATCCTGATCGAGCTCGAGCTCAGACTCCGGTATGGCGTCTGTCAAGGTAGGAGCTTCTGTTGTCGTTGCCGGTTTGTCAGCCGTAGGCGGACTTTTACCCTGGCGGCCGGATGTGATCGGTTTGTCGTCAGCGTCAGTCATCTGCGTGCCCCGGATTCTGGTGGCGATCAGACAGATCATGGTAACTCAATGGAAAGCCACGATCTTTGTAAAATTTATAACGTTGACGTTTGCTGTCCACAAAACCGGGGTCACCGTAAATCAACTCATACAAACTTTCAAAGCGACCAAACCAGTCGGGGGTGTCAGCAGCCAGGTTAATTAATACGCCATGATCGTCGCCTGGTTCTTCATTTTGACAAAGACGAATTCTTTCCGGCCCTTTATGATCTACCCGGTAGGGCAGAAAGCCTGTGGCCGACCAGGACCATAACCGCTCACCGAGCTGCTCACCGAGTGCTGTGTCAGGGCAATAGATAAGTACATCTGCGTTCATTCGCAGAGCGTTTTCCGCCAGTTCACAGCTTAGATCCAGCGCGGACTGCGCTGCTCCGGAAGTTTGATAAAAGTTAATTTTGGTCACGTTATCCTGCAAGCTTGAGTAAATACTCCATGAGCAGCGGTACCGGTCGGCCGGTGGCACCCTTTGGTCCGGCTGAGTTCCAGGCAGTGCCAGCGATATCCATGTGTGCCCAACGGTATTCTTTGGTGAAGCGGCCGAGGAAGCACGCAGCGGTAATGCTGCCAGCTCCAGTGCCGCCGATGTTGGGGATGTCGGCAAAATTGGATTTCAGTGCCTGGTCGTACTCTTCCCACAGGGGCATATGCCAGGCGCGATCGCCGCTATCCTGTCCGGCGGTCAACAGTTGCTGCGTCAGTTCCTCATTATTGCTGAAAAGGCCGGTGGCGTGGCTGCCGAGAGCTACGACGCAGGCGCCGGTCAATGTGGCGATATCGATGACGGTTTCCGGTTTATAGCGCGCGGCAAAGGTTAGCGCATCACACAGAATAAGCCGACCTTCCGCGTCGGTATTAAGTACCTCAATAGTTTTGCCGGACATCGACCTGACGACGTCGCCGGGTTTGGTGGCATTACCGCTGGGCATGTTTTCAACGGCAGGCACCAAACCCACAACATTGATGCCAAGCTTGATAGCAGCGAGTGCCTCGATAACACCGAACACGCTGGCGGCGCCACACATGTCATATTTCATTTCGTCCATTTTGGCCCCTGGTTTCAGGCTTATGCCGCCGGAGTCAAAAGTAACGCCTTTGCCCACCAGGACGATGGGCTTTTTGTTTTTTCCGGCGCCGTTGTATTCCATAGCAATCAGATGAGCCGGTTGTTGCGAGCCAGCGGTGACTGACAACAGGGCGCCCATGCCGAGTTCGCGCATTTGTTTTTCAGATAAAATTCGGGTGCTGATGGCGGGAAACTTTCTGCCGAGGGCGCGGGCCTGACTGGCCAGATAGGCTGGTGTGCAGGTATTGCCGGGCAGGTCGCCTAGCAGTCGTGCTCGATTGACGCCGTCGGCGATGGCGCTGCCCAACGCCAGGCCGCTTTTAATGGCCTGCAGGCTTTGGCGATCTTTACAGATTACCGTGACCCGCTTTAACCTGGTTTTCCGGGGCCGGTCGCTACTGGCTTTTTTGTAGTCATAGCTGGCTTCGCCAAACTGCTGACTCAATTGTCTGGCAGCCCAGTGCATATCATGTTCAGCCACTGGGATTTCTGCGAGCGTAGTCGCTGCGGAGGCAATGCTATCTGAACAGACGACTTTGGCCGCAACCTGACAGATTTTTAAAAATTGCTGCACGGTGACTGAGCCTTTGCCGACACCTACCAGCAGCAATCGCCTGGCCGATAGACCGCTCGGTTCATGTAACAGCAGCGTGGAGCCACATTTCCCGTCGATATCCCCATTGGCCAACCGCCGCGAAATTAACCCTCCAGTTGCCCTGTCGATGGCAGCGGTCATGCCGGGTAAAGCATTGTTCTCACCCACCGGCACCACGAGGCAATCTGTTTTAAGGCTGAGTGGGTCAAGTGTGCGAGCTGATAATTCCATGGAGTCCCCCGAGACAAAGCTGATTGAATGCTGGATAATCGCAATCCGGTAGTGTATGCGATGCCGCGACGCTTACCAAATAGCCTCAGCGTGTAACCGGCCGATTTATAGCTCTGGCGACATACACCAGATAGACACAAGCTATTTTTTCAGGGCTTACTTATTTAGCGTTTATACGTACGAAGGGATTTCTTTGACGCTAAGTAATTGACGGTCAGGCCCCTTGCGTGCTCTCAACAGGAAGACGGATTCCAGTGATTATTTTCCGCTACATCGCCAGAGATATTCTGGCTACAACTGCGGCAGTCAGTCTGGTGTTGATGCTGGTTATCATCAGCGGCCGCTTTGTCAAATACCTTGCTTTGGCCGCGGCGGGTCAGCTTGACCCCAATATACTTTTCGCAGTCATCGGCTATCGTGTGCCTGGTTTTCTCGAATTGATTTTGCCGCTGGGGTTTTTCCTGGCCATTTTGCTGGTCTATGGGCGCATGTACGTCGACAGTGAAATGACGGTATTACATGCCTGCGGCCTGGGACCAAACACATTGACGCTGTATACCATGGTGGTCGGCGTTGCGGTGGCGCTCCTGGTGGCATGGTTGAGTCTGTCGGTCAGCCCCGGCGGATTAGCCAGGGCGGATGCTCTATTGAGCGCACAAAAAACTCGGGGTGAGCTGGAGTCGATAGAGGGCGGAAAATTCTACCCGCTTAATGAAGGGCGAGGCGTCACCTACAGCGAAAATATTAGCGAGGACGGCCTGATGCGCAATGTTTTTTTCGCTGAACCGGGCAATGAAAACAGCAAGGATCCTACGCGAATCATAGTGTTGGCTAAAAGCGGCCGTACCCAGCAGGACAGTGAAAATGGCGAACGTTATCTGGTACTTGAAAACGGTTACCGTGTTCAGGGTGTGCCGGGCCGTGCAGATTTTCAAATCACATCTTTTGAGCAATATGGACAGCGTTTGGCGAAACCAGTAGAAGAACTGGGCCGGCGAGAGAGGGCGGCGGCGCTGCCAACGGGAATATTACTGTCATCCTCGGAGCCTGCTCATCGCGCCTCTTTGCAATGGCGATTGTCCGTGCCGATTTTGGTGCTGGTCGTAACACTTATCGCGGTACCGTTGAGTCGCACCAGTCCGCGTCAGGGGCGGTTTGTGAAAATTTTCCCGGCGGTTATCCTGTATATTCTCTACCTGATTACACTGAATGGCGCACGTGGTGCTGTTGAAGAACAGAGCCAAACGGCATGGCTTGGCGTGTGGTGGGTACACGGGGTATTTCTGAGTATTGCCGGTGTCCTTGTTGCCTGGAATGCCGGTTGGCGACCAGCGCTGCCAGGCAAAGCCATCCCCGACGGAGCGCAGCCTCAGTGAAGCAGCTGTCGCGCTATGTCGGTACCTTTGTGCTCGGTGCAATTGCCCTGGTGTTGATGGTGGTGCTGAGCATCGACGTGATCGCCGCTATTGTCGATGGTATCGGCGATATTCGTAAAGATTATCATTTTAGTGACGTTCTTTATGGTGTCTGGTTGACTCTGCCCTCGCGGATTAACTCGAATATTCCTTTTGCAGCGTTGATTGGTTGTCTGGTCGGACTGGGCGCACTGGCCGGCAATAGCGAACTGGTGGTGATGCGCGCGGCTGGCGTTTCCTTGTTGCGGGTGACTGGCTTCGTGGTTCGACCGGTCTTGCTGGTGATAGTTATTGGTGCGGCACTGGGGAATTTCGTAGCACCCTACACGGATCAACTGGCTGAAAGTCGCAGAATGTTACTGCGCGGAGAGCAGGATAATCTGACTTCTACGTCTGGGGTGTGGAATCATGAGGGCAACGAATTTATCCATTTCAATGCGGTCCACCCGGATGGTCGTCTGTTTGGTGTGACTCGCTATCGCTTCGATGATGAGCTGAATATTATTGAAGCGAGCTATGCGGCCCTGGGAACATTTCATGAGGATTACTGGCTTGAAGAACGCGGAGTTGTCACTCGCTTTAATGATAACGGTACAGAGATTGATAGCTTTGAGAAACGCCGCTGGGAGTCTGGATTATCCCCGGATTTACTGAATTTGGTGGTCATGCCCGCCGAGTCACTATCGATTAAAAGCCTTTATGATTATGGGCGTTATCTGGATGTGCAGGGTCAGCATTCAGCCACCTACTGGCTGGCGTTTTGGGCGAAGGCGCTGCAACCGGTGACCGTGCTTGCGTTGGTGCTCATCGCCGTATCATTTATCTTTGGCCCTTTGCGCGAAGCCACCATGGGGTATCGAATTTTTGCTGGTGTGGTGGTGAGTATAGCGTTTCAAACCAGCCAGGAGTTGCTGGGACCCTCCAGCATTGTGTTTGGTTTTTCGCCATTCTGGGCAGTGATGGGGCCAACGTTGGTCGGTATCCTGGTCGGCCTTGTGTTGCTCCGTCGCGCAGCCTAGGTTTTATTTTTCCTGGGCAGTTCGATCACGCGGGTGTTGGTCCACAGATCGTGTAAAGCGTCACCTGACCCGGTCAGGCACCACCAATAACCGATGCCCCCCACTAGCAATGACAGGGGCGCCAGCAGGCTGCGCAGCCAGCACTGCCGCCAGGTCGGCTTAACGCCATTGGATTGCTGCAGTTGTAGACGCCAGGTTTTCATCCCTAACGTTTGCCCGCTGCGCCGCCAGCACCAGCAGTAAAACAGCGCCAGGCAGAACCACAATCCCGCCAGAAACAATAATCCAGACAGGCCTGAGTAGGGTGTTTGGGCGGCCTCTGGGCCAGTCATCCACACGCGAATCGCTAACACCAGCCCCGCATAGGCGAGCATGATCGCGAACAGTAAAAAGCTATCGTAGACCAGCGCTGCAAGACGGCGGATCAGGCTTGCTGATGGATCAGTAACACGTGTTTCAGACAAGCTTGGCTCCGGCGTAAAATAGCGCCATGTTAGCAAAATTTAGCGTTTCGTCGAACCTGGATACGGCCCTGGCTCGTTGGTAAATGATTACCTGTAATGTGGCCTCGCTGTACTACAATACCCACTTGTTACGCGATTGATTGGGGTAAAGCCTGTTAATGAAACTGCCAACTGGAAAAGAGCTTACCGCGCCCTGGGAAAAAGCCTTCGATAGAGTCCTCACGCCGCTTGAAGAATTTATTCACCGTCAGACGACGAGTGGTGTGCTGCTCATGGTTTGCGCAATAGTAGCGCTCTACCTCGCGAATAGCCGCTGGAGCGAGGGGTATCACCATCTCTTGCAGGTACCCTTTACCATCGGTGTCGAAGGGTTCCAGTTGTCCAAATCGCTTCATCACTGGATAAACGACGGTTTGATGGCGGTGTTTTTTTTCGTTATTGGGCTCGAACTTAAGCGCGAAATCCTGGTGGGTGAATTAGCTGAGCCTAAACATGCCGTACTGCCCATTGTTGCCGCCTTGGGTGGCATGTTGATACCGGTGGTTTTTTATATCGCGATAAATCCGCAAGGGCATACTTTCGATGGTTGGGGCGTGCCGATGGCCACCGATATCGCCTTTGCCCTGGGGGCTCTTGCACTGCTCGGCAAGCGGGTGCCGAAAAATCTGCTGACCTTCCTGGTCGCTTTGGCAATTGTTGACGACCTTGGCGCCGTTATGGTCATCGCACTGTTCTATACGGAGGCGATAAACCTCGGCGCGCTGGCTACGGCAGGCGGCATATTAATGCTATTGGTGGCATTCAATCTGGGCGGCATACGCCAGCCACTGCCCTACGCTCTACTAGGCGTGGTGCTGTGGATAGCTATGCTGAAGAGTGGCGTGCACGCGACCTTTGCTGGCATTTTGTTGGCTTTCACGATCCCCATGCGGCCGAAATATGATCCTGCTCGTTTCCTGATACACATTAGCGAAATGTTTGAACAGATTAAACAGGCCTACCAGCACGAAAGTAATATCATCAAGAATGACGAACTGCGTTCAAGGGTAAAGGCCCTTGGGGAGGGAGTGCAGCTGGTACAGGCGCCGGCGCAGATCCTGGAAAGCAAAATGCATTTACCGTCGGCCTACCTGGTGATCCCCGTCTTTTCGCTGGCCAATGCGGGTATTCCAGTTGAGTGGTCATCGCTTGGTAGTATTATTACTCACCCGGTATCCGTGGGTATTACCCTGGGTTTGGTGCTTGGTAAGTTGTTGGGCATCGCGGGGTTTTCTTGGGTTGTCGTCAAGCTCGGTTTGGCCACGTTGCCGCAGGGGCTGAATTTCAAACACATCGTTGGCGTGGCCCTCATGGGCGGGATCGGTTTTACAATGTCGATTTTTATTGCTGACCTGGGTTTCGCCCACCACCCGGAAGATCTGTTGATGGCCAAGACAGGGATTCTTATCGCTTCTGTGCTGGCCGGAGTTTCAGGTTTTGTCTGGTTGTATTTAACCTCCGAAAAAGATATGAAATAGGCGTCTTATGTCAAGTTTATGGTGTCCGGCGATAGACAGGTTGTACCCGCGCTGATTGCGGTCTCGGCGGGAGCCAGAGGGTTTGCAATTGCGACAAAAATTATTTATTAACTAACTGGACTAGCGCGATGCCTTCTTTCGATATGGTCTCCGAAGTAGAAAATGAAGAGATTCGCAATGCCGCCGAAAACTCCCAGCGGGAATTGGCGACGCGTTTTGATTTTCGCGGTGTAAATGCCAGCGTCGAACTAAAAGATAGCGTGATTACCCTGTCTGCAGATGCTGATTTTCAGTGCCGCCAGTTGTTAGATATCCTTGTCAAGAACGTAGTGAAGCGCAATATTGATCCTTATTGTATTGATGCAGATGAAGAGACCACCCATAGCGGCAAAACATTTTCTCTGCAGGTTCGTTTTAAGCAAGGTATTGAGCAGGCTATGGCGAAAAAGCTTGTTAAGCTCATCAAGGACTCAAAGCTCAAGGTTCAGGCGGCCATACAGGGAGACAAAATCAGAGTGACCGGTAAAAAGCGTGATGATCTCCAGGACGTCATGGCGCTGGTCCGTGGTGCCGATCTGGGACAGCCCTTTCAGTTTGAGAATTTCAGGGATTAAATCTGGTTGGCAGCAGGCTGTAGATGATCTGCTGCCAGCGCTCCAGCGCTCCGGCGCTCCAGCAAACGTAACGTGTCTCCGGGGCGTCATGTTGATCCCACCCGCTCCGGCAGATGATGTACAAAGTAACCATCGACTAAAAGGCCGATGTCGGAGCCAGGACACGTGCTTTCGGCACCAAACTGGCAGGCAAACTGTCAGTGAGTATCGCTGGCAAGATGGTCATTCAATCTCAGCCACTGTATTTCAGCCGCTGCGGTGAGGGCCGGGGCTGCTGATGTTGACGTCAACGAGGGTTGATGACCCCTGCTGGGAGCTTAGTGGCGTCAAGATTGACTAATACATTAGAATAATCTAACATAAAAATAATTCGATATACCGGTTCCTCGGTAAAGTGCGTTGCGCCCATGTATGGCAGGAGAATGACAATGAACCTATTCGCTAAAGTACGGCAGATATGCCCCCGTCGCTTCCGGAAGACGGGGCTGGTGATACTGGTGGGCGGTCTGTTTTCGCTGCCAGTTTGGTCAAATGCAACTGAAGATCAGAGTTACCAGGCCCTCATGAACTGGATTAATACGCCCCCAACTCGCGGCGCCGTGATCCCGGGACAACACCTTACATTGCGTGATCGGAAAACTGTGCTGGAAGCACTTATCCCCCAGTCAGCGTGGGAGTACTATTTTTTTGACGAGATGGATATGGAAATCGCGGCGACCAGACACTACCCCGCACCGGACAACTGGGGCAAGGAGGTAGCCACCGATTACAGTATCGATGAAGAGGGCACGTTGGTGGGGTTTACCGGTGGCGGTTTCCCTTTTTCAGAGATCCGCGGCGACGATCCCTTTGCGGGCCAGAAAGTCATCTGGAATATGCTGTGGCGACCTGGGACGAACGACTATGACATGCCTATGACCACCTGGCTGCGTAGCGAAGGCGGTAAGCTTGACCGTGTTATGGAATATACATCGACAAATGCGACCTATGCCCGCGGCCAGAAAAGTCTTGTGCCAGGCTACGAAGAGGTTAAGAGCAAACGGGTGATGGAGTTTCGTTCGCCACGGGATATGGCTGGCGCCAAAGACATGTCCATTGAATATGTCGATCACCACAAAGAGAACTCGGGCTGGTTGTATATGCCAGAACAGCGTAAACCCCGGCGCACGCTTGCTTCAGAGCGCACGGGTGAGTTAATGGGTATGGATATGATCCGCGAAGACTCAATGGGTTTTGGCGGCAAAGTTTATGAGAATAACTGGACTTACCTGGGCAAACGCAAGGTGCTTGCGACCACGAATGTCAGCACCAATCCCGAATTTGGCGGCCCTCACCTGTGGGTGCCCAACAGGGCCCGTTGGGAGGTGCGCGATACCCACGTTGTTCTTATTAAGCCGAAAGCCGACGGACATCCCTACAGCGCGCGGGTAGTTTTTATCGATGCTGAAACATACTGGACTCACTGGATGTTCGCTTTTGATCGGCAGGACGACAAGTTGCTGCGTATGAATCAGCATTTCCTTAAATACTCCGAGGATTACGCTACCGAGCCGCCTGACCAGGCACCCTACATAAAACAGGACTTTTCCAAAAGTGTTGGCCACCAGGTGTTTATCCATCTCGGTGAATCGGATATCAACGCCAAGAAGCCGCACGCGACAATGACGCATTGCTACACCAATAAACGCGACTTTACCGCAGCCAGGGCTAAGCAGTTTTATTCACTGCGCAACATGATTAGTGGCCGACGCTAGTACCTGATTCGCTGGTGTATTTGCAACACAAGGCGGCCCTGGGATGGACTGCCTTTCTATAACAAAATATTCGAATTCTGAGGCAAAACCATGGCTGATCGGTGTAACTCTCTGGCTGCAAATCTGGCGTTGCTGTGCGCAATGCTATTTCCGGCGCTGTCCTGGGGCATTGTCAATATTGGGGATGATGTTGAGCTAGAAGGTTTTATAAGAGCGCACAATGTTATGAAGACGGGGGCGAGGCCGTTCAATGACGGAGAACTCACTCACCAACGCAATACCGCCCAGTTGGAAGGTAAGTACTATTTTCTTCGTGACAGTAAAGCGTTTAACCGTTTTTCGACCGGCCCTGTTGAAGAAGCGACTTTTACTTTCCTGGGTCGTGCCGATTACGATTCGGCGTTTGATCTGCGGGATAAATATGATGTGTTGAACGGGCGGGGTCAGCAGCAGTATAAAATACGGGAGGCCTTTATCGATTTCGTCATGCCACCCTTCTCATTACGCCTGGGTCGTCAACAGGTTGTCTGGGGTGAAACCGACAACTTTCGTGCCCTGGATGTTATCAATCCGCTGGATCAGACCTGGCACGGCACCCGAGAGTCATGGGAGGACATTCGTATTCCTCTGTGGATGGCCAGGGGGGTATGGGACATTGGCAAGGTTGGCGAACTCGAGGAAACATTTCTGGAAGTGATAGTGATCCCCGATGACTTCCAGGCTAATAAAGCAGCCACCGATTACCCTCGACCCTGGGCATTCAGAGGCATCGGGTTGCAGGACGAGAGCGCCAACTCTGTGCTCATCGGTAATACCTTGCACGATCTGAACGTCACGGTCATAGACGGTTCACCGGAGAAAAGGCAGTTAAATAATGTGCAGGGGGGCTTTCGGTTCAAAGGAATCTGGAGCGATATTGATTTTAGTCTCAATTATTTTTACGGCTTTTCGCAAACTACGGGCGTTAAGGTCCTTTCCGCCGGTCTCGACAACCTGGGTACTTTCCAAACCGTGGTTGAAACCGTTAATCCACGCATAAACGTGTTTGGCGCAACGGCCAGTTACTCGGAAGAAAAGTACACGCAGTCGGTCATTCGTCTTGAAACCACCATTACCAAAGGCATCCCTGTATCTATTGCGCCAGGTGCGCCACACAGGGCTGATCCAGACGGGGATGGTTTTGATACGGCCCATCAGTCGGTAGTGATGCTAGGACTTGATCGGCCCACGTGGATCCGCTCGCTGAATGAATTACGAACATTTTTCATTTCGACACAGTTTTTCTGGCGGCGCTATCTCGACTACAACAACTATTACAGGGGGAATTTTTACGACGTTAGCTCAGCTGTCGCGAACGGATCTGTCGTCCCGAATCGCTTTGTAAGAGAGAACAATGACAAAATCGATCAGGATGAATTTGTGATTACTTTTTCCGCGTCCACCAGCTACGGCCGGGCTGGTCTTTGGAAGCCTCAATTTGTGTTTGCTTATGATCCGCGTTCGACCGGCGCCTATAACAAGATCCAGATGGAATACTTGTATTCAAAAAATCTGGTGTTCCGTGCTGAGCAGCATGTCTACTGGCGGGAGAGCGGGGATGATCAGGGTCCCTGGGGGCTTGGTGATTACCTCGGCGAACCCGGTATACGCCGCAATGAAACCGTTTTTACGGCTACTTATCAGTTCTAGGCACCGCCAGCGAAACAGGTTGCCGGCCTTTATAGCGTGACCGCGGTCGCTCGGGTATTGACAGGCTGGGGGCAGGTTTGTCACGGGGCGGTGGCGTCGGCGAGCATAACGCTGCAGTACTGTTACGGGTTATCGGCCCCGGTGTTGGCTGGCATTAAGGCCCGCTAATATTAGCTGTGGATAAAACTACGATCCAGCCTGTTCAGTTGCGCCCGGCCCGACAGGATCATCGCTCTTTCTATTTCATTCCTTAGCAGCTCAAGGACGCGCTCGACCCCCGGCTGTCCGCCAGCCGCCAGCCCGTACAGATAGGGGCGGCCCATCATGCAGGCGGTGGCGCCCATGGCCAGCGCCTTGAGTACGTGGGTGCCACGGCGCACGCCGCCATCGAGAATGATATCCATTTTACCGCCCACGGCATCGGCAATATCGGCGACCAGCTCTATCGGTGCAGGCGTGGTATCCAGTTGGCGACCGCCGTGATTAGAAATGATCACCGCAGTGGCGCCGATATCCAGCGCGCGTCGGGCATCTGCTACCGACATGATGCCTTTGATGGCAAAGGCACCCTGCCAGCGCTGGGCAATTTGTTCGGCCGCACGCCAGTTGAGGGCGCGGTCAAATTGCCCGTTGATATATTGCCCCAGAGAGCTAACCCTGGAGCTGCCTTCTGCGATGCGGTGCGAGAGGTTGGCCATTTCCAGGGCGGGGGTGGTGAAGTAGCGGTAACACCATTGAGGGCGCATGGCGAAAGCCAGCAGGCTGCTGAGTGTGGGTTTCGGCGGGACGGTCATGCCGGTACGCAGGTCCCGTTCGCGATTGCCCTGCACCACGGTATCGACGGTGAGGCACAGTGCATCGTATTTGGCGAGACGGCAGCGGTCGATCAGCTCTTCATTAATAGCGGGATCGCGCAACACGTAGAGCTGGAACATTTTTGGCCCACTGGTGCAGACAGAGACATCTTCGATAGTGGTGGTTGACAGGGTGGATAACGAATACATAGTGTTGAACTGCTTTGCGGCACGCGCCACCGCCCGCTCACCTTCATGGTGGAAGAAGCGAGTCATCCCGGTCGGTGCCAGCAGTACCGGCATATCGATATGACAGCCCAGCACCTGCGTGGTCATATCTATATGAGTTACATCCTCCAGGCAGCGTGGCATGATCTGGTAGAGGTCGAACGCATCGGTGTTGTGATAGCGAGTGATTTCGTCATCGGCACCACCGTCAATATAATGAAACAGGGGCGCAGGGAGTTTGCGTTGCGCCGCCCTGGCAAAATCTTCTAGATTGAAACAGCGGTTTATGCGTGATAGTGACATGATGAGCATTCTCACTGAAACTGGAAACCGTATCCTAGCGATTTTGCTCCTGCAATGGCAGTTAACTGTCCAACGACAAACAACACATACAGATAGCGCAAGTGAGGGAATGAATGAGTGACGGTTATCAACACAAGTCCACAGTAGCGCAGATTCGAGAGCGCTTTGATGCGGATGTCGAGCGTTTTTCGAATCTTGAAACAGGGCAGACCTCTACCGTAGATGCACCCCTGGTGATGGAGTTGATCACCCGGGCGGCAGTCAGCGCTTCACCGAACATTCGACGCGTACTCGATATTGGCTGCGGCGCGGGCAATAATACCTTGCGCTTGTTGCAGATGGCCGGGCCCTTTGATTGCGACCTGCTTGATCTCAGCGCGCCCATGCTGGCACGGGCGGCCGCGCGGGTCAGCGCTGCTAACGCTGGCAATGTGCGAATCGTTGAGGGCGACTTTCGCGATATCGAACTGGCTGCTGACAGTTACGACGTGATCATCGCAGCGGCCGTACTACATCATTTGCGCGATGATGATGACTGGTGGCAAACCTTCAAAAAAATATACCAAATCACCGCGCCGGGGGGCAGCGTCTGGATTAG
>JBFJZC010000040.1:0-14531 GCA_041622295.1 Porticoccaceae bacterium | reverse complement strand
GACGCACCAACAAAGGGCGCAATATCCGTTTTATTGATAATCAGCAGATCCGATTTAGTGATTCCGGGGCCACCCTTGCGAGGAATTTTGTCGCCAGCCGAGACATCGATAACATAAATCGTGAAATCGGAAAGCTCCGGACTAAAAGTCGCACTCAGATTATCGCCACCACTTTCGATAAAGATTATGTCGAGGTCCGGAAATCGCTCACTGAGCTCAGCCACCGCCGCCAAATTCATCGAGGCATCTTCGCGAATAGCAGTATGCGGACAGCCTCCGGTCTCCACGCCGACGATACGCTCGGCAGGCAGGGCGTTATTGCGCGTCAAAAACTCCGCATCTTCACGCGTGTAAATGTCATTGGTCACCACAGCGACATGGTATGTGTCGCGCATGGCTTCGCAAAGTCGCAGTACCAATGCGGTTTTACCGGAGCCAACCGGACCACCAACGCCAACACGTAAAGCCTGTTTATTCATACTTTTTGTTCCCCGGGTTAAGTTCTACGTTTCTGTGAACATGGATCTATTCGTTAAACCACGTTGTTAAGCTGTATTGTTAAGCCACATTGCGCTTTAGGCGCTGACCGCCTCCCCAAGGCACATCGTGTCTTTAAGACAGATTGCTCTGGTGCCATAAGCACCGCCTAAGAGCGAAACATTCGGCTGTACTGGGTTTCGTGCAACATACTCGCCATCACCTGGCCTGGCAGGCTAATCCCAATATCTTCGTCATCGACCTGGCTCGCCCGCGCAATAATATCGGGTATGGCGGGGGCCAGTTGCTCTATCAACAACTGGCCAGCTGTCTGGCCAAGTGGCATAAGTTTGATCGCAGCGGCAACCTGATTATCGAGCCAACTCCAGATAAATCCGGTGGCAGCAGGTGCAAAGGCTATACCGTGGTGTCGACATGCCAGCGCAAATGCGGCGAGATAACCGATATCTTCCTGCGCGGGCCAGGTACCGGCAACATCCATACCGAGCGAGAGGGACAGCCGCATCAGTGCTCGACCGGTTTGCACATCCTCGAGACGCAGCTCGGCAGTTTCACGCATAGCCAGTGAGCGACCGTTCCAGTTGGCGATTTCGTCCTGCCCCTCAGCGTTGCGCATGCGCAATAACAGGGGCAGCTCCTGCCGCGCAAAATTCTGTTCCAGCCCTGCCCGCAACCAGGCGTGCAGATCCTCCACATTCTGCAACCAGCCTAGCTCGATAGCCGCCTCCAGACCCTGCGACCAGGCAAAGCCGCCTATCGGAAGCGAGGGGCTGGAGAAGCGCAACAGCTGAAACAGTGCCGTCGTGCTCTCCGTCCGACTATCAGCCGTACCATGATTCATATTCTCACCAGTATTTCCGCCTGTCCTGACTAATGTACTGACTAGTGTACTGGCTGACGTAGCAGCGAGGTTTGGCGGTTGGGTCAGTGGCTGTGCCCATGCTGCCCCTCGCCCGCTGCATTGGCATATGCACCATCCTCCGGTTCAAAGGGTGCCTGCTCATAAGCTACCCGCAGCCCCAGGCCCAGCACCATGTCATCCAGCACGTGATCATGCTGATAGCGTAACCAGCCATCACCCACCTGCAACGGCACATGCCGATTACCCAGGTGATAGGCTGCGCGCACCAGCAAGCGCGCATCATCACTGGTCGCCAGGCTGACTGATTCCGGTGCAGCCACCACACAGATCACCTTGCCGGCCTCGTCCTGTAGGTAATCACCACCCCGCAATACCCGCCCACGGGGTAATATCACGCCCAGTGGCTCGCCATTTTTCATCTCAGCCCTGAAACGACTTTTTTTGCGGATGTCATAGGGCAGCACCAGCTCAGCATCCACCGCAAGGTCGTGACCCTCAGCAAATTCAGTGATTTTTCGCATAAGCAATTCACCCAGTGCAGCAAGCCATTCGAGCCTGTTTGCTTGAAATTAAGCTGCCAGCACATCTAATCTCGTCCCAGCAGCGCGCTATTTTAGAAGCCTTAATCAATAAGCCCTGTTCATAAAACCCTGTTCAAGAAGTTCTCATCAGCTTGCCTTATTTTGAAAACCTTAGGCTTTAAAACTTGTTCGTGACAAGGTTGTTCCCGACAAGGTTGTTCGCGCAGGTTGTTCGCGACAACCTTGTACGCTGCAATTGGGTACGCTGCAATCAGGTACCCAGCGGGCAGATTGCCCAACTCAGCCTCAAAAAATGACTCTCTAAAACAAAAAGTAGCGTTGCGCCAACGGCAACACAGTAGCGGGTTCGCAAGTCAGCAACACGCCATCGGCGCGCACTTCGTAAGTTTGGGCATTTACCTCAATCATCGGCTGGGCATTATTTAGCCACAGATCTTTTTTGCGAATACTCCGGGTATTTCTCACGGCCACCAGGGGCCGCTCAAGCCCCAGTGCTTCATCGACGCCCGCCGCCAGCGCCGCCTGGGAAACAAAGTGCACACTGGTATCGACCAGGGCCTTGCCGAAAGCGCCAAACATGGTGCGATAGTGCACGGGCTGCGGCGTGGGGATGGACGCGTTAGGGTCCCCCATGGGCGCAGCGGCAATCATGCCGCCCTTGATAATCAACGAGGGTTTTACGCCAAAAAAGGCGGGCTTCCACAGCACCAGATCCGCCAGCTTACCCACCTCCACCGAGCCAACCTCATGGCCGATGCCATGGGTAATCGCCGGATTAATCGTGTACTTAGCGATGTAGCGACGAGCGCGCAGATTATCGTTGCGCGCACTGTCCTCGGGCAGTGGACCGCGCTGTACTTTCATTTTATGGGCAGTCTGCCAGGTGCGAATAATCACTTCGCCGACCCGACCCATGGCCTGGGAGTCAGAGGCGATCATACTGAACGCACCCAGGTCGTGCAGAATATCCTCAGCGGCGATGGTTTCGCGGCGAATCCGCGAATCGGCAAAGGCAACATCCTCCGGAATATTGGCATCCAGGTGGTGACAAACCATCAGCATATCGAGGTGTTCATCCACCGTATTAATGGTGTAGGGGCGCGTCGGATTGGTGGACGAAGGCAGCACATTAGGCTCACCACACGCGCGAATAATATCCGGTGCATGCCCACCACCGGCGCCCTCAGTATGGTAGGTATGAATGGCGCGGCCTTTGAATGCGGCCAGCGTGTCTTCGACGAAGCCGGACTCATTGAGCGTATCAGTGTGTATAGCCACCTGTACGTCAAAGCGCTCAGCGACACTCAGGCAATTATCAATAGACGCGGGCGTGGTGCCCCAGTCTTCATGGAGTTTGAGCCCCATGGCACCTGCGACCAACTGCTCTTCCAGCGCCGCTGGCAAACTACCGTTACCTTTGCCCAACAAGCCGATGTTCATCGGCAAGCCCTCGGCGGCTTTCAACATCATGCCAATGTGCCAGGCGCCGGGTGTGCAGGTGGTCGCATTGGTGCCGGTTGCCGGGCCGGTGCCGCCGCCCAGCATAGTGGTGATGCCCGACATCAGCGCCTCTTCGATTTGCTGGGGGCAGATAAAATGAATGTGGGCATCGACGCCACCCGCCGTGAGGATCTGACCCTCGCCGGCAATCACCTCAGTGCCCGGACCGACGATAATATCGACACCGTCCTGCACATCGGGATTACCGCCCTTGCCAATGGCAGCGATACGGCCATCTTTGATGCCAACATCCGCCTTCACCACGCCCCAATAATCGAGAATCAAGGCATTGGTAATTAATGTATCAACCGTCTCCGCCCGCGGCCGCTGACTCTGGCCCATACCGTCGCGAATCACCTTGCCACCGCCAAACTTGACCTCATCACCATAGCGGGTGTGATCTTTTTCAACCTCGATAAACAGCTCGGTGTCACCCAGCCGCACCCGATCACCGACCGTGGGGCCGTACATTTCCGCATAGGCGCGGCGGTCTATTTTTGACATGAACTAGCTCCTGAATGCCTCGCTTGTCGGGACCAAAAATATTTAAAGTTTGCCCGAAACTTTGCCCTGGAAACCGTACACCTCACGCAGTCCACCGTAGGGCACCAGGTTTACCTCCCGGCTTTGCCCCGGTTCAAAGCGCACCGCCGTACCAGCCGGTATATCGAGGCGGTATCCGCGCGTGGCTTCCCGATCGAAATGCAGGGCGTTATTGGTTTCATAAAAATGGTAATGCGAGCCTACCTGAACAGGCCGATCACCGCTGTTGGCGACGGCAACGGTGATCACCGGCTTGCCGGCATTTAAAATTAACTCGCCAGGTTCAGTAATAATCTCGCCGGGTTTCATCGGATTCTCCTGTTGGCCACTCGATACTAAACAATGGGATTGTGCACGGTCACCAGCTTGGTGCCGTCGGGAAATGTCGCCTCCACCTGCACATCGTGAATCATATCGGCAATGCCATCCATGACGTCATCGACGGTCAGCAGCGTGCGACCGTAAGCCATCAGCTCGGCCACGGTGCGGCCATCGCGTGCGCCTTCGATAATTTCAAAGGAAATCAGCGCCACCGCCTCGGGATAATTCAGTTTCAGTCCTCGCGCCTTGCGGCGTTCGGCCAGTTGCGCAGCGGTAAACAGCAGCAATTTATCTTTTTCTCTGGGTGTTAGATCCATAGCGTTTCTCTAATACTCTGTTGCCGTTCAGCCTTACTTGACTCAGGTAAACCATATTCGTGGCGCCGCGGCATTTTGCCCGGTTTGGGCCCTGCGCAGCAAATGCCATAGCGCCATGAAAACCGCTTTCACATCGGCAGCGTTTTGGCCAAAGGCCCTCACCACCAGTAGTTCTGGCAGGGCGCTGACCGCTACCAGGGGCCGGTCAAAAGTCAGGGGATTCGGTTTTTTATTTTCTTTGCTGTGCAAGACCGATTCAATCTGTTCACGGAGCTGCGCAACGGGAACATCGAGACAGGTGGTCACCAGTGTGCCGATCACCGTTGCACCAGCAAGACCCCAGCGCGCCTGTAATTGCGGGCTGCCGCCGATAAACTCCGTGCGCTCCAGCAACAGCGGGCGATGTTCACGATAGATGTCCCAACGCTGCCGCAAATGCCCGCCATTAAACGCCGCATTCGCAGCAGGTCGGCCCAGGCAAGTCACTTCCCAGCCGGTGAATTCTGCAGTTTCGGCGAGGCTAACACTTAACTGGTTAAGCGCTTGGGCTCGGTCGAAAACAATATTTTCCTGAGGTAACCATTCGCAACGGGCGCCAGCCTCGACACGCAGCGTGACCTGCTGACTTTGCGGCAACTGCTGGGTATTTGAGCAATACACGCGGCCAGCAGACGGTGTTGTCAGTAGCAACTGGGTCTCGCGCTCGCAATGCACGCGGATATCCAGCTCATCACCCGCCACCAGCCCACCCGGCGGGTGCAGCACATAAACATGGCAAACCCCGCCTTCCGGATAAAACGGCCGTTGCACGCGCAGCGGACCACTGTGGCTATTGCGACCGAGTACTGTACGTTCGCCACGACGCGCCGCCACCAGGTCGAGCGATGCCAGCCAACCCTCGGGAGCTTCAACCTGGTCATTGGTGAGCGCCACATTCATAACTTACCTGCTATCCATCATTTGCGCTCGGGTCTTTATCTTTGCAGACTGATTTTCGTGGGAATTACTGAAGCAAAAAGCATACCCGGAAGCCTGTGGGAAGGATACAGCCAGACCTGGCTGTCGCTATTTATCAGTGCTGGCTTCACCAGGTGAAATTTTTCGACATACTGTTTGATTATCGTTTTATCATCCTTACCTGAACCCGAGGCAAGCTGGAGAAGCCTAAAGTGAAAACAATGAAAACCCTGGCTGCCATAAGCGCAGCATTTTTTTCAACCACAAGTATCGCTCATACCGGTGCGGATATAGCCGTAGATGAGGCCGCCCTCAGCGCCCTGGTGAGCGGATTCAGTCATCCGTTTACCGGCGTGGACCACATACTGGCCCTGGGACTGCTGGGGGGAGCAATTGCGCTACTGCATGCCGGGAACAGGCGCATACTAAAACGGTGGTTATCTGGCGCTGCGCTGCTGTGCGTGCTGCTGAGCTGGAGTTTCCTGCATTACAGTGGCGAATACTTTGCCGCCTATGCCACGGGCTTTGCTATCACCTCAACCCTGCTGATGGCTGCGGGTGTGTTCATCGCCAGTATCGGCAAGCGTTTTAAAGGAGCCTTCAGCCGGAGTTAATAAGGAGCCTTCAGCCGAAGTTAATAAGGAGCCTTCAGCCGAAGTTATAAAACAACCGTCAGTCAGAATAGGGCGTAAGTATCATGCGGTCGCCCACAAAAGAACCGATTAGCAATTGCTTGTCATACTCGACAGCAACCGTGCCGGTACCCATGGGCGGCCCAGCTTGCTGAAGCACCACTTTGCTGCTCATAGTTTCCGGATCAATCTGGACAATTTCGAAGGGTAGCAGGCAACTCTCGTCGGGCTTATCGACACAGGACTTTAGTTCCAGCATGGATACTTTCTGGGAGGCCACCAGCAGACGGCCCTTTGCGTCTACCGTAGAGTTGTCGGGCTTTTTCACTGATGCAAACGCAACTACCTCACCGCTACGTCTATCCAGCTTGCGCACCTGATCTTCGCCGTAAAGGTTTTCATAAATAAAGCGCCCATCCTTTGACAGCGCCACGCCATTTGGGAAAGCACCCTCGCTACCAGCGACAATGGTCATCTCCTGCCAGGGATGCCACTCACTCAAATAACCAGAATCCATGCCTAACAAGGCTTTATAACCGCCAAAATGCAGGCCAAACAATTTAGGTCCCCTGGTCGAATACATGCTACTTACAATAAATCCACCATCAGGTAGCGCAACCACATCGTTAAAGAACTCTTTGTTCGGTGCGAGAACACAACCGCGCCAGATTGCTGCTACGCCCGAGACTGCGGGCACCACTTCGAAAAACTCCACTGATTCGCGGTGTCCATGATTGACCACCATCAGCTGCAAACGCTCATCAGCACGCGCGAGCAAACTGATGCCATGCGGCGAAATAAAATCCCGAGGATCGCCCGCGCAATCCATACTACCCCAGCTATCATCCGCCGTGTTAGCCGACAAATTAGGTGCATGGCCCTGGCCAAAAAGTGTCGTTACTGTACGCGCTGCCACGTCAAACAGCACTAAACTGCCGGGGCTTTTTTCTTCGAGGTTACCCATCTGGCTGACAATCACCTGGCCGTTAGGCAGCAGCACCGCGTCTTCAGGGTTTGTGAATTTGCAGATCGGGGTGATATCGCCACTGGGAAGACAGTCGTTCGCCACTGGCTCATACGATGAACAAGAAGCGATAAGAATCAGGCAGGTAATGATTATTACTGGATAAAATTTCATAGGATATTTGCTGTGTTACTTACCGTTGAACGATACGCGGTTACCGTTGTTGTGTATCCAGTCCCAGGATAATCGACATTCGGGCGCCCATCACCCCTGATTACGTGGACGCCGCCCACTCGACGCTCGGCCATGACCTAATCGACTTTGCGTTCTCACATGCTGGGTCGCGAAATGACGGCCTTTTTTTGCGCCTTTCCGGTTTGCTTCCTGCTGCGTCGCCGGTATCAGACAGTGCTCGCCATCGCCGATCAAATCGTTGCGCCCGGCACTTTTTAGATAATCACGAATAAGCGGCCAGTTTGCCGCATCGTGGTATCGCAGCAGGGCCTTGTGCAAACGGCGTTGATCCAGATCGCGTACGCTGCTGACTTTTTCGCCGCGCTTATAGCTCAGGCCCCGCAGGGGATTGCGACCACTGTGGTACATGGCCGTGGCCGTGGCCATTGGCGAAGGGTAAAACGTCTGCACCTGATCGGCGCGAAAATTATTGCGCTTTAACCACAGCGCCAGCTCCACCATATCGTTTTCCGTGGTACCCGGATGGGCGGCAATAAAATACGGAATTAGATACTGCTTTTTGCCGGCTTTTTTACTGTATTTCTCAAACATGGCGGCGAAACGATCGTAGCTGCCCATGCCTGGCTTCATCATTTTCGACAACGGGCCGGATTCGGTATGCTCCGGTGCTATTTTAAGATAGCCGCCGACGTGATGAGTCACCAGCTCTTCGACATACTCAGGGGATTCAATGGCCAGGTCATAGCGTAAACCCGAAGCAATCAGTACTTTTTTGATGCCGGGCAGTTCGCGCGCGCGACGATACAGGCTAATCAGCGGGTTGTGATCGGTATTAAGGTTGGAACAAATACCCGGGTAAACGCAGGACAAACGTCGGCAGGCGGATTCGATTTCCTTGCTCTTGCAGGCCAGGCGATACATATTGGCGGTCGGGCCACCGAGATCGGAGATAACACCGGTAAAGCCCGGGGTCTTATCCCGAATATCTTCAATTTCCCGAATAATCGAATCTTCGGAGCGGCTTTGGATAATCCGTCCTTCGTGTTCGGTGATCGAACAAAAGGTGCAGCCGCCAAAACAGCCGCGCATAATATTCACCGAAAACCGGATCATCTCGTACGCGGGAATACGCCGACCGTCATATTTAGGGTGGGGCACTCGGGCAAAAGGCAGGCCGAAAACCTCGTCCATCTCGTCCGTGGTCAGGGGAATGGGCGGCGGATTTAACCAGACTTCAAGGTTGTCGTGGCGCTGCACCAGGGCACGCGCATTACCGGGGTTGGTTTCCAGATGCAGCACCCGCGACGCGTGCGCATAAAGCACTGGGTCACTTTTTACCTTGTGGTAGTGCGGCAGACGAATCACCGTTTTCGCACGATCGACCTTTTCTCGATGCGGAACGAAATGCAGGACCTGCTCGCCGCTATCTTCATCCCGGCCCACCGCACACTTACCCCCGGTTGCGGCCGCCAATTCTTCGTCGCTGTCATAGGGATTATGAATGACGTCTACTTTACCCGGTCGATCCACCCGCGTGGAATCAATCACCGTCCAGCCTTCTGGTAAGTCGTTGCGCAACACAGCCGAGCCGCGTATATCGGTAACCCGGTCAATGCTCTGACCACGGGCCAGACGATGGGCAACTTCGGCGACCGCCCGCTCGGCATTACCGTAGAGCAGAATGTCGGCCTGCGAATCGACCAAAATAGAGCGCCGCACTTCGTCTGACCAGTAATCATAGTGGGCGATGCGGCGCAGGCTAGCCTCGATGCTACCCAGCACGATCGGCACGTCGCCCCAGGCTTCACGGCAACGCTGACTGTAGACGATCACCGCGCGGTCTGGTCGCCTGCCGCCATCATCGTCAGGCGAGTAAGCATCATCGCTGCGGATGCGCTTGTCCGCTGTATAGCGATTGATCATCGAGTCCATATTGCCGGCGGATACGCCGAAAAACAGATTGGGTTTGCCCAGTCGCATGAAGTCGTCTTTGGACCGCCAGTCCGGTTGGTCAATGATGCCAACGCGAAAACCCTGGGCTTCCAGGAGTCGGCCAATCACTGCCATGCCAAAGCTGGGATGATCTACATATGCGTCACCCGTGACGACGATAACGTCACAGCTGTCCCAGCCGAGCTGATCCATCTCCTCCCGGCTGGTAGGTAAAAATGGCGCTGTGCCGAAACACTCAGCCCAGTACCTGGGATAGGAAAACAGAGATTTTGCGGTGTGCATAAGTGGAAGAAACGAAAAAACCGGGAGCCATTCTACCAGTCTATGGTTGCGCTTGCATTGCTCGCGGCCCACCACCTCCGGTGTGTCTCGGTATAACTCAGGAGCTCGCTAGTCGGCTCAGCCTCAGATCAGACCAAACTCAGACCAATGTAGGCAGCCAGTCAAATTAAAAACTGTACTGAAAATCGAGCCGCAAAAGCCAGGACATACTGTTTTCATCGGGGTGAAAATCGCCCGCCTCAAAAATTTCTGCTCGTGCCATCACGGACAACTTCTGCGACAGCTGCTGGCGCAAAATCATAATCATCAAGTTGCCACGCTCATTGCCACCACCGAGACCCTTTTCAGGCGCGGCAATCGGACCAACGTTGACTTCGAATGAGGTGCCATCCCGCGGATATATCCTGACACCCAGCCGCGTCCAGTTGATATTGCTCCATTCACCAATCTTCGGGATAAACTGCCACACCATCAGGTATGAATACTGCGGCCAGCGCGCCCATAATCCGTGCCAGTTCTCCTCGGTCTGCGTTGACGGATCGTCGCCGGACAGAAAATAGTTACCCACATAAAATTCCGGTTTCCAGGATCGACTACCCAGCTTGTAGGTCAGAATAATGTCGCTCAACCAACCACGAGTATCGACATCACCTCCTCGGCGGCCACGCTGTTGGGCCAGCTCCCAATGCGTGGACATATTGTCAGTTGGCTGGGTTTCCCAGATAAATCCCACCGTATGAAAATAAATGTCTTCCTTGCCGAAGCGCGGCTCCTCATGTTTGTACATGTAGTACAAATCTTTGGGTAGCCACGGATGTGACTTATTGATCATATAGGCGACAAAGCCCTCCTCATCGCTTTCGACAAACCCGTTGTCCTTGTGTTTGTTATTAATGAGCAGCTCGTCCTCGCGCGGCGCATAAATACCGATTAAGTCCAGATCAAAATGTTCAAACTTAAAATGAGTTTTTATGCCGTTAAAACCGTAACTGCGCTCGGCATCAAGCGGGCTACTCTCCAGAATCAACAAACCGTTGCCGTAATAAAGCGGAAAACGGCCGACTTTCACGTCGACAAAACCATCAAATAAGTTGCTGTATTCAACAGACAATTCATGGAAAGCGAATTCGTCGAGAAAACGATAATTGTTGACCTGCCGATTAGTGACGTAATTGCGAAATTCTGTCTTCAACCACACCTTGTAGCGAATATTTTCCGTCTGCTGCCAGGATGCCCACAGCGATGTCACCACAGCGCTGTAATTGAGCTCTGGTAACCTGACACCTGCATCCACGGGTATTTCGTCAATCGCCGACAGTTTCAGCCGTATATCCCCATCAATATTAAGCTGCTCACCCTGATAGAGATCGGCGTTTGCCGCCAAACTCCAGCACCAGGCCAGGCCCAGCATACTACGAAGGGAAAACCCCACCCACCGTAATACGTTTATTCTTGAGATATCACCCATTACTTGGTAGTCGATTAATAAAGCGCACCGGGACACATGAGTTACTGGGATGTCTATGGTAGCTCTGGCAAACATATAGCGAACGCCGGCCGGAACATCTCGTCGAGTAACTTGTATCGATCCTTACACTCTTATCGTTATTAAACAGCCAGGGGCTTACCGGTTTCGGTATACCGATGGCACAAAACCTGGCTCCAGCGCTTTCAGGGGATGAGACCCAGATACCTGACCCATAAAGGGGGAATGAACCGAATAACCGAGCAAAGACTGTATCCGAGGACTCATCGTTTTCACTTCCTCACGGGGAATAGTGAGGTAAAAATTCTCTATTGTTCGCGCCCAGGGCTGACAGTACTGATTGGACAGGGCTCGCCGTACACCGGCACTGGTGTTGCGACCCCCTCGATGCAGCGTATTACCCGAAAAAATGACGCATGCGCCAGCAGGCATTTCAACAGCAACCGACCGACTTGCATTGCGTTCGGCAAAATCGGGATCAGCTTCCGTCTCACCAAAGCGATAATCGCCGCCAATCTGCTCATCCGTCCAGTGATTGCTCCCGGGAATAACCTCTGTACAACCATTGGCGGCACAAAAATCGTCAATAGCAATAACCGTCGACATCGCTACTGAGCGCGGCCGCGGGATAGCGTAAAAGGCGTCATCCGTATGCCAGGGCTGGGGTGTTTCGCCGGGGTGGATACTGATCGCCTGGCTGGTGGTGAGCAGGTAATTGACTTCCAGAAATGCGTCACACACCGCCAGCAAGCGCGGCTCTTCGACGATATCCTGAAACAGTTTATCCTGGCTCAACAATGCATAGATGCGCTCTGTTTTACTGCCTTCGAAATTGTTTCGTCCGTGATACGCAAGGGTACGCTGATCGAGAAACTGCCTTGCTCCCTCTAACTGCTGAGGCGACAGGAAGTCTTCAATAATGGTGTAGCCTCGCTGACGAATTTCGCTGACCGCCCTGTCAACCGTGCTGCAAGATTGCTTATCCATGACTGACCCTCGCGCTCAACTAATACTATTGATTACCCTGTGCGTAACAATAAAACGTCCCTTTTTTTGTTATCGAAAACTCAGCACAAGCCCGTGCTGAGGCCAGAAATCGCCCGCGTATCGCCCGAACAACCGGGCTGGGAATACCCGCTACAACTGTGCGTTGTCAATTGGAACTATGCGTTATCAGTTGGCTTATCGGCTTGTTTGATAATAGGCAACCAGTGGAAAAAACCCACCAAAATGACCATCAGGCCGTCATGAATGGTGTCATGATCGTTCATTTTCAGCTTGCCCTGGATGAATATCAGTTCGCCAAGATGGGCGAAAAATATCAGCACAGCAAGCCACAACATGGTGTAGTTCATGCCACCGCTGAAAGTCCCGAACAAGGCCAGTAACGGCAGTACCCAGAAGCCCAGTGTTGCTACTTTGCCCAGCGAAAGAAGGGTTTGCATTGGCAGATGTCTCCGTAAAGTTAAATTTTTGATCGTTGTTGGACCGTTGTTAATGTCCGATGAAATATTTTTACTCGCCTGTCTCGACCTCCCGAGTGTAGCAAGTCATCCCTTGGCCCACAATTCGACCTATTGACCGATGGGTTTTCGCCGGATTGCGCCTGTTCATCAGGTCGATCTAACCTGTTGCCACTGCTAACCGCTCGATCCAGACCATGAAAAGCGATAGATTGGCAGACTATCTACACAGGCAATTACCAACGCCATTAATTATTGGTGCTAGTGGGGAACGGTTATTTGGGGCTGTGGCGACCTCGTGCCACCCGTTTTAACGAACACCTTCTTCCAACTCAGGATCTGACATGTACATTCCCGAGCATTTCAAGGAAACAAATTCGGCGCGCATCTCGGCACTTATCGAGAGCAATTCCTTTGGCATGCTGGTCACAGCGCCGGATGGCGTGCCGTTCGTTAGTCACCTGCCCTTCATCTTTGACCGCACCGCGGGTTCCCGAGGCAAGCTGCTCTGCCATATGGCGCGGGCAAACCCCCAATGGCAGCACCTTACAGCGCACACTGAGATTATGGCTATATTCCAGGGGCCACATGCTTATGTATCGCCTTCGTGGTATGCGTCGCCCGGCGTCCCCACATGGAATTACGCGGTGGTCCACTTACGCGGGAAACCCCGCCTCATCGACAGCGAGTCCGAGCTGGAAGGGCTGGTTGCAAGACTCACCCGTGTTTATGAATCAGGCATGCCAGACCCGTGGCAACCAAACCTTGCCGGTGAACAGCGGGCCAACCTGCTCAACATGATTGTGGGCTTCGAAATTTCAGTCACAGACATCCAGGCAAAGTTCAAACTCAGTCAAAACCGCCCACCCGAAGATCGACAGAACGTGGTTGAAAAGCTGGGGCAATCGAGCAACCAAACCGAGGCCGCGCTGGCAGAGCTCATGTCTCGGTATCAGGGGGTTGTAAAGAGCGGCTGAAAATCAATGGCCATCAATCGAGTCTGCCCGGCCTTGATGGCTTTGAACCGGTAATGCCTTTGACCCGTGATGCCTTCGGCTTGCGATGGCTTCGACATGTGACGGTTTCCCAGTCAACCACCACACGGGTTGCACTCAACCAGGGGCTCAATGCAGCGCAAAACCCGGATAACCCTTTGCCGCCACTTCGTTACAACGGTTGCGATACTCCCCCACGCCGCCAATATAGGATAGTAGTCGGCGCGGTTTACCCTCGACATTTGAACCCATATACCAGGACGATGTTTTGGTGACGAGCGTTGCACCGGCAAGCTCCTCGTGATGGGCGATCCACTGCTCCTCCGCTTCCTGAGTCGGCTCTATAAAGTTTAGATTCTGGCTGCGCATGTATTTGATGCAGGCGCTGATCCATTCCGTCTGTTGTTGCAGACAGGTTGTCATGTTGCACAATGCCGCCGAGGGCGCCAGGGGCGCGCCAGTGGTGAACAGGTTTGGGTAGCCGTGCACCTGCAAGCCCATGGTAGTGCGAATGTCTTTGCTCCAGTCTTCTTTCAGCGAGCGCCCTTCCCGGCCACGGATATCAATGCGCGTTAAAGCGCCGGTGCCAGCGTCGAAACCGGTGGCGAGGACGATGATATCGAGTTCGTGAACAGTGCCATCCGCCGTTTTTATGCCGTCAGGAGTAATCGATTCAATCGCATTATCCTTGACGCTGACGATCTCGACATTTGGCCGGTGGTAAATTTCCAGGTAATTCAGCTCCAGCGGAACCCGGTGGGTGCCAAAACCGTAGTCTGTGGGTATCAACAGTTCACACAACTTAGGGTCTTTGAGCCGTGCGCGCATTTTTTCGCGAATAAACTGAGAGATTTGCTCACTAACATCTTCGTCGGTAAACACCTCGGCGAATGATGCCAGCCACAATTTCAGGGAGCCGTCATTCCAGCCCTGCTCAAGCACATCGATGCGCTGCTGCGGCGTAAGCTCTGCCCAGGTATGCTCAAAATCGTATTCGAAACCCGTAAAGGTATGGGGCAGG
>JBFJZC010000039.1:0-14570 GCA_041622295.1 Porticoccaceae bacterium | reverse complement strand
GGTGCTGTATCCGGTGACATCGATACGATAAGGGTCCGGTCTTTAAAGGATTTGAAGGGGCGTGGGCGGAGTTCCCGGCGTTCCTGCTTAAAGTATTTGCCATGACCTTCCATAAAGCCAGTTTCCAGCGCTTCGATAATCATCGCCGCTGATTCATTCATCCGGTCGCGGGATTCCGCCATGTCGATACCGAAACCATCGTATTCAATTTGTGCAAGCCCGCGTCCCAAACCCATCAGCACGCGGCCTTTGGACAGATTGTCGAGCAGGGCAATGCTCGTGGCGACCCGAATTGGATCCTTGTGCCAGGGTAGAATAATGGCAGCTGTGCCGACGTTGATGCGTTTGGTTTGCCCGGCAATAAAGGCCAGAAACTGGGGGATGTCCGGACTCAGCGTGTAATCGGTAAAGTGATGTTCAACTGCCCAGATCGAATCCAGCCCAAGTGGCTCGGTCAGCAACGCTATCTCGATTTCATTTTGGTACATGTCAAAGTCTGACTGGGGCAGGTTCGGGTGGTTTTGAAACAGCATTAATTGGCCGACTTTCATATCAGGCTCCGTGGGTAAGTTAACAGTGGCTAAACGAGCAATATATCTACGGTCAAATGCTAACTCGCAGATAACTTTATTGACCAGTCAGAAAAGCCACTGCCTTATGATCCAGGACAAACGAACGTGATGTTTCGTCATTGACGACCGCATGTGGTTGGCGGTGGAACCGGCGGGTGAGCTGAAATCCCAACAGAAGGAGGGTGTGGTTACAACTGTGGTGATTGTCTTGCCAGGGGTGAACTTGCCGATAAGCGACGGGAAGGGGTGACCGCCCGCTTGCCGTCGCTCACTGTTGATAATTAGCGCGACTGGTATTTCTGGTGACAGGCTTCGCAGGGTGGATAGAGGGCATCGTTGCCCACGGTAAATAGTGCTTCTTCATCCCTCGCCTGTACAGCCGTAAGCACCTGCCTGGCCGCTGTTATCATCTGGTTGTTGTAGTTTTGCCAGTCAGCTTCGGACGCCCTGTTTCGTGTATCTTCGTCGGCGCTTCCGGTCGCCAGGAGGTTGCCCGCAGCGATAACACCGAGGGCGGCATTTTCGACGGCCTGCCATTCGGCGTCGGTTTTCAGTTCGGATGCGCCCCAGATAATGGCCGTGGTCGGCGCGATAACGTTGTTCATGATTTGTTTGATTGTCTGCGGGGGCTGATCGGTGGTGTCAGCACTTTCGGAAACCACCGACTCGGCCAGCAGCAGCAACGGTAAAATCAACAAAGGTTTGAGTAGGCTAATCATGGTGGTTCAACCCCTTGGGTGTTTACGATGTGAATGGTTCTGTTGTTCATGGTTCCGCCGTTTATTCTGGCAGAATTTCAGGGGTGCTGGCAGATCTTTTTGAAGGCATCGGTGGCAGCCAGGTCAATTATCGGTGGAACCTGGGATCAGTTAGTGCTGGTGGTTTCCGGGCCGTTGGTTTCGCACATACTTAGAAGCGGATAAATTTTGGTTCGGCCAGCGCGCGCAGGTCGTCTGGCATGGGAACCGACTTGCGGGCTTTAAAATCAAACAGGGTGCCGGTGGTTTCGACAGTGGCGATGGTTCTCTCGGTGGCCGCATTGAAGAACCAGTGGAAAAAATGCTGGGTTTTGCCGCGCATTTCGCGTAAGCCACTTTTGGTCATCAACGTATCACCGGCCCGGAAGACGTCGTGAAATTCGATGTTGTATTCCAGCGCTGCACTGCCCAGACCGTGTTCGTTGCGGTAGGCGGGTGTCAGCCCATAGTGCCGTTGCAGATGGGTCACCGCATCGGAACAACGGGACATAAAAAAACGTGGATGCAGGTTGCCCCGCGCATCGCACTCCCACGGTTCAATGGTGCCGCGGGCGGTGTCGAACAGGCCGAATTTCTCTGCGGTGGCCAAATCCCGTTGTGGCGGTTGCGGCAGGGTTTGTTTAGGCCGTAAGTCGTCAGGCGGCATTACCATCAAGGCCTGTGCCGCGCGGCGGGCGCTATCGGGGAAAGGCGCGGCATTGCCAGTATTAAGGTCGACCAGTTGCAGATCAATGATAAAGCGCGCTGCGATATCGCTGCTGTCAAGATTGTGGGTTTCGCTAAAGGTGGTCAGCGTATTCTCTGCCATGGAGAAAATACCGGTATAAACGGTGTAGCTTTCGCCGTTGCGCATTTCGCGCATATACAACACCCGCTCTGCCCGGTGAATGAGGGCCAGGTTTGACGACGTAGACAAGCCCAGCATAGCCTGTACCTGGCCGACTGTTTCCGCTGAGCGAGCCAGGTAGTGTTGCACGTTCATGTGTTCCATGACGTCGCATTCCCAGGCTTTGACATTGGCTCTGACTGTCGGGACCATCGTTCCCATCGATGTTCTCCTTGCGTGAGTTTTGTGGGCGTGGCTGCTTTTGGCGAGTTTAGGCTGGCTTACAGGTAAGCTTAATGCTCAGTCGGTTTATGGGCCTGCTGGAGGAATAGCGAACTATAGTGACTGTTCCCGGTTCGATGCTCCTGTTAAACGTCTTGCGCTGTTCGACACTGGTGTCAAAGGTTATTCGACAGGATGCTTGTTGCTGGTCAAAGTTGGATAGTTTCAAGGTTATGGTAGGACCGACATCTATTACGGTCGTGTCGGCGAAAATTTTCAAATCATGCAGGTCTTTCTGGATGTTAATCGGGAAGGTTGCGGCGCACGCTATGTGCGCGCCCAGGCCTAAAGCGACAATAAGAATGACTCTGAAAATACGCTTAAGATAGGTAGGTAACAAAGTGAACTCCTTACTAAAGAACGTGCATCTTGTGTTTTGCTGCATGAGCCATTATGACAACGATGGATGATCGGCCTCGCCCAGACCGGGTAAAAGAGCCAGTTAAACCAGAGGGAGTGCGACCTGGTTTAACTGGAGTAGCGTCTATGCCTGCGGGTAACTGGACCAGGTAACTGTAGGTCGTGCTACTGCGCTTCCAGGCTAACAGTGACAGGCTAACTGCCTGGCGCCCAGGCTACTTGCCCTGATAAACCGGTTTTCGTTTTTCGGCAAAGGCCCTGGGGCCTTCGGCGGCGTCACTGGTCTTGAAGACACGCTCGGCAATAATGGCTTCTGTTGAAAACGCTTCACCCCAGCCCATATTGTAGGTGAGCAGCGCGGCTTCCTTGGCGGCCTGAACAGCGAGAGGTCCGTTACTACAAATAATTTCAGCGTACTTTTCGCATTCGGTCATCACCTGATCAGCGGGCACTATTTTGTTGATCAGTCCGAACTGCAAGGCTTCCTCTGCGGTGATCTGGCGTCCGGTCAAGAGGATGTCCATGGCATGGCAGTAGGGTATCTGGCGTGGCAGGCGGACATGGGAGCCGCCGCCCGGGATGATTCCCCAGTGGACTTCCGGCAGACCAAATTTGGCGTGGGGTGCGGCGACGCGTAAATCTGTGCCCTGGATAATTTCGGTGCCACCGGCCAGGCAAAACCCGTTGATGGCCGAGATAATCGGTTTGTAGATGCCGGAGAAAAACCGCCTGGTTGGGTCGTTCATAAAGCGGACACCCTGGTCGGCCTGCTCCTTGAACTTGGTGATGGTTAGTTTGAGGTCGGCTCCGGCACAAAAGGCTTGCTCACCGGCACCGGTGAGGATCAGCACCAGTAGCTGATCATCGTTTTTAAAGTCCTGCCCGATAAGATCAATTTCTTCCATCATTTTGGGCGTGATGGAATTCATTTCAGATGGCCGGTTAAAGGTCATGTAGGCGATTTTGCCTTTCTTTTCGTACAAAAGGTCATCGTCTAATCCGGGTATGCTCACTAGGTATCTCCACAGCTGATTGAACGGTGGCGTGACAATACAGGTAGAGGGCGTCTTGAATCAAACGCCTTTGCTGAACAATGGGTCGCTTGCGGCGACGGGCCTTTTGATTACGTGGGGCGCTACCAGTCCAGAACACCTCCAGGTTAATGATCGGGTCGGAGGATGTGACCCAGGCCGGGTTGTGTTAGTGTTCTTCGGTAACGCTTGGTTGAAAAATAGCACAAAACCGGGGGCTGTTAGTTTGGACGAACCTGCATTGGGGGCGGTCGCGCAGTCGCGAAGCACGTTAATGTCGCGAAGCTCGCTGGTGTTCCTGTATTCAATCATCGGCATTTGCCTGCTGCCCCTGTTGGCAATGCTTGTCGGGCTTGTCGATGGTAGCGCTGAGTCATTGTATGAGGGGCCCGTTATTGAAGATGCTGCTGATGTGCTATCGGCGCAGGATTTTTACGCTCTACAGGGCCTGTTGATTCATTCCTTCCTAAGCTGGAGTGCGGTTTCCGCGGCTTTTTTATTGACCTTTTTGACGGTGAGTCACTACCGGGTAAATCGTGATATAGGTGTGTTAGCACTCGGCGCGCTTTTTCTGGCGACCGGGCTGCTCGATACGTTTCATGTACTCGTTGCCAATCATTTACTTGATAATATCGCCAGCGACGCGTTTACCCGATTCACATGGGCGACGTCACGGCTTTTTAATGCCCTCGGCTTACTGGTGATTGTGGTTTGTCTGGTCGCTAGAAAGATGCCCACTCCGGGAATCGGGAAAATGCATTTTATCGCGGTACTAAACGTGGTGGCCCTGTTGGCGGCGGCAGCGATCATCTATATGTCGTTGACCTATAGCCATGTCGTATTGCAGTTCGCTGGTTTGACGCGATCTTCTAATATTTCCGCGCTACTAATATTTATTCTGGCGGGAATACTGCTGCTTCCTGTTTGTCGCGCCAATGCAAATCCCTTCGTTGTTTCCGGGCTGATTATCGCTATTCCACAGGCAGCCTGTCAGTTGTATATGGTTTTTGGCTCAAAAACCCTTTATGACTCATATTTTAATATCGCTGAATTGATGAAGCTGGTTGCGTATTTGACACCGCTGGTTGGTTTGGTCTGGTGGTTTATAAGAGATCAGCAGGACCTGAAAGACAGCAGGCAGCGGCATCTGAGCATTGTTAACACGATGGTCGATGGATTGATAACGATTAACGTAAAAGGTTTGATTGAGGATTTTAATCAGGCCGCTGAACAGATGTTTGGTTACAGGGTGGATGAGGTGCGTGGGCGGAATATCAATATGCTGATGCCAGAGCCTTATCACAGCGCACACGATAAGTATCTGGATGACTTCCGGAAAACCGGTATTGCCAAAATCATCGGGATTGGTCGCGAAGTGGTCGGTAAGCGAAAAGACGGTAGCACCTTGTCTATGTACTTGTCGGTAGGGCAGATGGAGGTTGCCGGGCAGGTAATGTACTCGGGGATTGTCCGCGACATAACCCGGCAAAAAAAGGTAGAAGAAACGACCAGGAAAAACAGGGAGACTGCTGAGAAACTGTACGCACTTTCCGCTCAATTCGACTTAACCCTGGAACAGAAAATGTTAGCCGCGCTGCAGATCGGACGCGACCGCTTTGGCATGACGGAGGGTGCGATAAATCGTGCAGAAGCTGGTCAGTGTCGATTCGAGTATGTGCTGGGTTCGGGCGCGTTGCCGGCGGCAGGCACTGTAGTCGATCTTGCCGAAACCTATTGTTCCAGAGTGTTCGCGGAAGGCAAGCCGCTAGCGCTTGATGATAGCAACGAAACCGTTGCGCATGATGAACCCTGTTATCTCAGTTTTGGTCAGCGTAGTTACATTGGCACACCACTGTATGTAAATGGCAATGTCTACGGCACACTCTGTTTTTCTTCAGCAGAGCCTAAGCGGGAACGGTTTTCTGTAACAGATCTGACCATTGTTCAGCTCATCGCGGAATGGACAGGTAACGAGTTGACGCGGGACGTGACGCAGGCTGAATTGTCCGAAAGGACCGAGCGTATACGCAACATACTTGAAACCGTGGTTGATGGCGTCATCACGGTCAACAGTCACATGATTATCGAATCCTTCAATCCCGCCGCCGAAAAGATGTTTGGCTACCGTGCTGAAGAGGCCATTGGCAAAGACGTAAGGATGTTGATGCCGAAACCTCTTGCCGATTCAGATGATATCGATATTCTCAACCACTTATTAGGGCGGGATGGCGCGTCAACCGGTGCCGGACAAGAGGTTGAAGGGCGGCGCAAGTTCGGCTCTACGTTTCCGATGGAGTTGACGGTGAGTGAAATGAACCTCAATGGACAGCGGGTTTTCACCGGCATCATGCGCGATATTACTGAGCGTAAAAAGGTTGATCGTCTAAAAAATCAGTTCGTATCAACCGTCAGTCACGAGTTACGCACACCGCTCACCGCTATCCGCGGTGCGCTCGGACTGGTGTTAGGCCGAGAAAAAGACACGCTGTCGGATCGCGGGATCCGACTGCTCGAGACAGCCAATCGCAACAGCGAGCGCCTGACCTACCTAATTAACGATATTTTAGACCTCGAGAAAATTGATTCGGGCAAGCTCGAATTCGATATGCAGCCGGTTGATATCTGTACCCTTACGCGCCGCGCCGTTGAGGAGAATGAAAGCTATACCCGCACCCTTAACGTTGCGTTAAAGTTCGATAGCGACTGCTGCTCGACGGCGCTGATGGTGAAAGGTGACGAGCAGCGCCTGTTGCAGGTATATGCAAATTTGATCTCGAACGCGGCAAAGTATTCGCCGGAACACGGTACGGTGGTGATAAAAGTTAGTCGCCTGGGGGATTCTGCGCGCGTTTCCGTGCTGGATAACGGCTCCGGGATCCCCGAGGCCTTCCACAGTGAGATATTTAGCCGGTTCGCACAGGCCGACAGTTCCGATTCTCGCCAAAAGGGTGGTACAGGTCTTGGTCTGGCCATCTGTAAAGCAATCATTGACGCGCATACGGGGCATATTAATTTTAGAACCCTGGAGGGCGTGGGCACCGAGTTTTATTTTGAACTACCCTGTTCGCAACAAGCGCTGCTTAGCCCAGCCCGCGACAGTGTGTTGCCAAGAGCGCTGATCTGTGAGGATAACCGGGATGTTGCCGAGATCTTGATAGAACTGCTCGAAGACCTGGGGTTGAGCGGCGATATTGCGGCGACTGGAGAAATGGCCAGGACATTGCTCGCTAACAATACCTATCAGTTGGTGCTGCTCGACCTGATACTGCCGGATATCGACGGCCTTCAGTTGCTTAAGGAACTTCGTGCTCAGCCAGAAACACTCAATTTGCCCGTCATAGTCGTTTCGTCGCTGTCCAGGGAAAGAGCAGTGTATGGCGCTGAGGGAACAACGTTAGCGGTTATTGACTGGGTACAGAAACCTATTGATACCGCACACCTTGCTTCTGCCGTTAAGCAGGCCATGCGCCAGCACGACAAGCCACGGGTGTTGCATATTGAAGACAATGTGGATGTGATTACGGTTACCAAAGAGCTGCTTGGTGAAATGTGTGATTACGACTACGCTACCTCATTGAAGGCGGGGCGACAGAAGCTCTGTGATGGCGAATATCATCTGTTGATTCTCGATCTTACGCTGCCCGACGGCCAGGGGGCGGATTTATTGGCCGCGTGTAAGGACATGCCGCCGACGATTATTTTTTCAGGATATGATACGACCAGAGCAATTACTGACCAGGTGGTGGCAGCCCTGAGTAAGTCAAATTGTAGTAACGAGCAACTGATTGCCACCGTCAGGAGGGTTTTGGATAAAGAGGCTCTATTGCCTGGGATCGAGTGATGACAGAGAAGCTACGTATACTTTATGTAGAGGATGAGGCGGACATTCGCGAGATAGCCGCTTTTGCCCTTGAAGACGAGGATTTCGAGGTGCTGTTTTGCGCGAGCGGCGAAGAGGCACTTGCCGCGGTGGTCGATTTCGGGCCTGACCTCGTGCTGCTGGACGTAATGATGCCGGGTCTGGATGGGCCGATGACGCTGCAGCGATTACGCCAGTTACCTGGTCAGGGCAATACTACCGTCGCGTTTTTGACTGCCAAGGTGCAGCCCAATGAAGTGAGTGAGTTTCTGGCTCTGGGCGCAAAGGATGTGATTGCCAAACCATTTGATCCCATGACCTTGCCTGACCAGATACGGAAACTCATGGTGGACCACAATGGCTGACACAAAAATGCCGGATGATAAAAACACGAAATTCGAAAAATTCCGTAAGCTGCAGGATACATACGCTGCGTTGTTGCCAGATAAACTGGAGCAACTAAACCGGGAGTGGGCTGAGATAAGACAGGCCGGGCACGGCGCTGTTCAAGATGTCGGGGCTATCAGCAATGACAGGTTTGGCAAGCTAAAAAATATTGTCCACAATCTGGCGGGCTCTGCTGGGACATTTGGCTATCATCAGGTTAGCGATGTGGCGAAGGCATTGGAGTTGGTTGTAATGCCATTTACCGATTATAAGCAATGCTCAGTAACAGAAAGTGCCGCTATATCCGCACTTATTGCCGAGCTCTCCGACCTACCCCAGCTGACGCAGGGAAATCACGAAAGCTATCAGTTGGCCGCAGAGGAGATTGCGGTCCCGCTGGTTAATAAATCACCTCGGGGACAGTTGATTTGTGTCATCGAAGACGATGAGCCATTAGCTGGGGAGATGCGCGATCAGTTAATGCACTACGGCTACGATGTCCAGGTTTTTAAGGATGCCACGGAAGCCCGACGCGCTTTGCAGCGGCAGACACCGGCGGCGATGGTTGTCGACCTCAATCTTCCGGAAGGCCGCCTGGCCGGTGCTGAGCTGGTTAGAGAATTTAAAACCGCATCACAGCAAGATGTGCCACGGATATTTATTTCCGCCCGTGATGACTGGATGGCCCGGCTGGAGGTCGTGAGGGCTGGGGGTGGGATCTATCTGACCAAGCCAGTGGATTTTGGGGAGCTACTGGATCGACTTTCTACCCTGACTGTCTGGCAGGAGGAGGAGTCCTACCGGGTTCTGTTGGTTGATGATGAGCAGGTTCTGGCTGAACACTACGCGCTGGTGCTGAATAATGCGGGCATGGAAACGAAGGTACTAGAGAACGTTGCTGATTTGCTGACCATTATTTCAGAATTTCAGCCGGACGTTATCCTGATGGATATATTCATGCCCGAGTGCTCCGGTCTGGAAGCGGCTGCGGTGGTCAGACAGAAAAGCGAATTATTGAGTACCCCCATCGTGTTTTTATCAACGGAAGTGAATTATCGCCAGCAGCTGGCGGCGCTGCAGTTGGGCGGCGACGATTTCCTGCAGAAACCGATCGCCGATGCCCATCTCGTCGCGGCAGTTCAGGTGCGCGTAAAACGATTTCGCAAGCTGCGTTCGCATATGCAGGTCGATGCCCTGAGCGGATTACTAAACCATGGCGCTTTGAAAACGCGCCTGGAGTCGGAAATACATAGAGCCTTGCGGCAAAACTCGCCCCTGGTGTTCGCGATGCTGGATATCGATTACTTTAAGCGCGTCAACGATCAGTACGGCCACCCAGTCGGTGATGAGGTGATCAAGAATATTTCCCGTTTATTAAAGCAGCGTCTGCGTAACTCCGATATTGTTGGCCGCTACGGAGGTGAAGAGTTTGGCGTGATATTGCCTGATACCTCGTTGATTGCAGCGGAGCGAGTGCTGGACGCGCTCCGCGAACAGTTTTCCCTGATTAAGCATCAGGCCGGGCCGACCCGGTTTTCCTGCACGTTCAGCGTTGGTCTTGCTAGCGTGCCACCGCTCAGGGACCTGAATGCCCTGATTCAGGCCGCTGACGAGGCGCTGTACGTTGCTAAGAAAAGCGGTCGTAACCGGCTCTGCGTCAGCGCAGCCTCGTCGAGTGAATAGGCAGGATCAGAGGAACGGGGGCAGCTGAACGATAGCGGCAATACCGCACCGGGTAACACTGGAGTGGTGAACCATTCGCGTCCCCCGTGTCTCCGTTCAATTATCGTCTTGTCTATCGCCCCACCGCCACGTGGATTTGCCTGGATACAGTCAATTCGTCGCAGTGGCGCGCTGATTTTTTTGGTTGTGGTGTCTAATTTTGATCTAACAGGAGAATGAAATGTCTGGAATAGTTCAGGGTAAGGTTGCTTTGGTGACCGGTGCAGCGGGCGGTATCGGGCGGGCGGCGGCAGAAATCTTCGCGCGGGAAGGCGCCGCCGTGGTGGTGTCGGACTTACAGGAAGAAAATGGTCAGCAAACCGTTGAGTTGATTAAGCAGGCGGGTGGCGAGGCGAGCTTTATCCGTTGTGATGTGTCCAAAGCTACAGATGTTGAACGGCTGGTGGCTCAGGTGGTCGCCAAATATGGGCGCCTTGATTGCGCGTACAACAATGCCGGAGTCGAGGGCGAATGGACACGCATTCACGAGTGTACAGAAGCGAATTTTGACTTCAATTACAACGTCAATCTCAAGGGTGTATTCCTGTGCATCAAATATCAGGTGACCCAGTTTCTGGCGCAAAATAGCCCTGGTGCCATTGTTAGCACGGCGTCCATCGCCGGTTTGGTCGGCTCAAAAAACGCCGGCGCCTATGTAGCCGCCAAGCATGGCGTGGTGGGTCTGACGAAAACCGCAGCGCTGGAATATGCCACCAAAGGTATTCGCGTGAATGCGGTTTGCCCAGGTGTTATTCGCACGCCGATGCTGGAGAGAATGTTTGAAACGAATCCAAAAATGGAAGCCGCTATGCTGGGTTTTGAACCGATTGGTCGGTTTGGTGCGCCAACTGAAATCGGCGAGGCTGCGGTCTGGTTATGTTCGGATAATGCGTCATTCGTTACCGGGCACGCGATGGTCGTAGATGGTGGCGCCATCGCCTGTTAGTGTCGCTAGTCGAGTGGTGTTGATGCTGGCGGTTGGCAGCCTCCGGGTTGCCGTCGGCCTGACGACAGGTGATCGCTAACTGGCCTGGCCACAGGGGTAATGTATTCGGTGCAATCGGTTGGTCAGGTAGCTTTGTTTACATGATGATTGGCAGCCTGCTGAGTAGACCTGCGCTCTGTACTAAACTTGTACTGAACCTGTACTGAACAATAATATGTGACCTGAATGGGTGGAACCAAAACAGCCGCCAAGCAGGGTGCTGTGCCTGAGCTGTTGCACCAACGAAAGCAACCGCGTCAACGAAAACAAGCGCTTCGCTGGCGACGGAACCCGGTTTATTCGCCTGCCGCTTTATGGTAGCTTACACTGTCATATAATCGCTTATAATCGTTTTTAAACATCAGGGATACCACGGAGTGTGGCATGAACCGAGCCCGCACATTACTGTCAATAACTGGCCTTATGGTTGGGCTGGTTGTGTCAATTTCAGGCTGTTCAAAGTCTGATCAGATCGAGTCTTCAGCTTACCAACCACCCCGCAATGCGCAGGGCCACCCCGATATTCAGGGCATCTGGGATTTCCGTACACTGACGCCCCTCGAGCGCCCGAAGGCGCTGGCTGACAAGTCAGTGTTTTCTGCGGAGGAGGCTGAGGCGTTTCGCCAGCAGGCCATACAAATCAACGATACCGATAACAAAAAAGACCTCGACCTCCCGGCTGAATATGATGTCGAGGTTCCATATAACAATTTCTGGCTGGACTACGGGACGGCTATGAATGAGGACAAGAGGACGTCGCTCATTGTTGATCCGCCGAACGGTCGCCTGCCCGAGCTGACCCCAGCGGCACTGGCGGGGCTGGAGAAGAACCTGCTGCGCAATCCGCCAGTACGAGACATCGTCTCCATTGGCCTCACAACTTTTCGACCGGCGGGGCCCGAAATGCTCGGCTTGTCTGAGCGTTGTCTGTTGGGATTCAATGCGGGTCCGCCGCTAACGCCCAGCGCCTATAACAATAACCTGCGGATAGTTCAGGCACCAAACCACGTGGTGCTTTTCACGGAGATGATACACGACGCGCGTATCGTGCCAATTGATGACAGTGCGCACCTCCCGGCAGAAGTTCAAAGATGGTCTGGCGATTCCCGTGGGCATTGGGATGGCGATACACTCGTCGTCGAGACTACCAATTTCACAGATAAAACGCCGACTTTCCAGTTGCCGCTGGATCTTACCGACCCCAGTAGGAACGGCGCCGCAGGATCAGGCAAGAACATGAAGTTGACCGAACGATTTACCCTGGTGGGTGAGTCGCGTTTGGTGTACGAATACACGCTGGACGACCCGACCACATTTACTAAACCCTTCACCGTTGCCATTCCGATGCGGTCGACCGAAGAGCAGATCTTTGAGTATGCCTGCCACGAGGGTAACCACGCCATGGTTGGCATGCTGAGGGGTGCCCGACAGCTGGAAAAAGAAGCGGCGACCGCAGCGCTACAATAAACGGCGAAGCGAGGGGGATGTTTATGGTAACTTGTCAGCTAAGTGACCATTCCTTGATACTACAAATACATACGAACACTGAGGAGCGCAACGTAAAATGACTCGAATCCCGAAATTACTCCCAATCGTTGGTTTTGCGGCGGCATTGGCTGTTTCTGTCTCAACTGCCTATGCAGCAAACCAGGCCAAACAATCAACTTATAAGCCGGCACGCAACGCCCAGGGGCATCCCAATATTCAGGGTGTCTGGGATTTCCGTACACTGACACCGCTTGAGCGTCCTAAAGCCCTGGGTGACAAGGCGGTATTTACATCGGAAGAACAGCAAGTGTTCAAGGACAAGGCGATTGAAGCCACTGACGTTGACAAATTGCGGGAACATGCAGCGGCTGAACAGGACATTGAAGGAGCTTATAATAATTTCTGGATGGATTACGGGACGACCATGAATGAGGACCGCAGAACGTCTCTTATCGTTGATCCACCAAATGGACGTTTGCCTGCACTTACCCCGCAAGCCATAGCAGGACTAAAAAAGAATCTGTTACGCAATCCGCCGGTACGCGATATCGTGTCCATAGGCCTCGACATGGCGAAGTTTCGACCAGAGGGGCCAGAAATACTCGGCCTGTCTGAGCGCTGCCTGCTAAGTTTCAATGCCGGTCCGCCGCTGATACCAAGCGCCTATAACAACAACCTGCGGATTGTGCAGACGCCAAGTCATGTGGTGCTTTTTACTGAGATGATTCACGACGCCCGCGTTGTTCCGCTGGACAGCCGCCCGCATTTACCTGCTGAACTGCAAAAATGGACTGGGGATTCGCGTGGCCGTTGGGATGGCGATACGCTTGTTGTCGAGACCAGAAACTTCACCGATAAAACGCCGACTTTCCAGTTGCCGCTGAACCTGAATGAGCTGGAGATGAACGGTGTAGTGGGGTCGGGTAACAACCTGACGCTGACCGAGCGATTCACCCCAGTCAGTGAATCCCGATTGGTCTACGAATATACCGTTAACGACCCTAGCACGTTCACCAAGCCTTTTACCGTAGCTATCCCGATGCGGGCGACTGAGGAGCAGATGTTTGAATATGCCTGTCATGAGGGTAACCATGCTATGACAGGTATGCTGGGGGGTGCCCGGCAGATGGAAAAAGAAGCCGCAACGGCCGCAAACTAAGCTGTAACTGAACTGGAGACGCAATCTACTTAATTCGCGAGATGGGCTGGAGCCGAATCAAGTAGATTGTTCAGCCTCCGCAGGGAGGCGGAAGTTCGGGGCGCTGCCAGACACGCGCTGGACGGTGCTCATCTGATACGGAGAGGGCTAAACGGGATAAGCGAGCGACACCGGTGCGGATACACACAGGGATCGGATTTGGTCTATGGTTTAGGCAGTTTAAGCACTGGTCTACGGCGTTTGGTTTCCGGTTGCTGGTCTAAACGTTGTTGGTCTAGACTACGGTGCGTTAGCCAACTCGAACATGTCTAATACGTCCTGCACCTGGACGCCCCAGTAAATACTCCAGCCAATTATAATAACGAGCGAAAAACCTGCCGCCACTCTGCCTAACGTTTTAGTTGTCATGTGTTCTCTCAAAAACCTTATGAAAAGCCTATCCAGCGACCGGAAGCGGCTACACTAAACCATATTAACAAGTTTGCCATAGCAACCAGTTTAATTGACCAGCTCGGTAGCGTTTCCGACGATTGATGCGTTGATGCTTCCTGTCCATGGGCAGCGTCCGACGCTCTGCGATAAACGGCGCTACGGATAGTAAGATAAAAAACTATGCCCATACTCAGGCCGGCCATTTTTGCAAAGAAAAATGAGCTGTGGGCCAGTTTCATGGCAATGGCGGATGCCTCGTATATGCCGGACAAAATAATGAACACCAGCGCCAGGTAAATCCACTTCTGGGTGTTGTCGATGACAACTTTTGATGGCACATTGGTTAGCAGGACATTCATCATGCGGAGATCGCCTAACAGCAGCATGCCTACAAGCATAACCATGCTGGCAATATGAACTGTCTGCACCATTGCGAAAATACCGGCCGACGATTTGGAGATTTCGGCCAGCAGCGAAGTATCAAGCCACTCAAAAATAAACACTAAATCCATCTTTCCCCCTCGGGAGTATTCTTTCGAAACGTTTCATTAGGGCCCGTCTCATTAGCGCCCGTCGCGTCGGCGCTTTTCAGCGCGAGTGTAACCTTATTCGAATGCGGCCATTTCGTTCACGCAACCGGCGGCCCAGTTCATAAAGTAGGGCATCTCTTTGCCGCAATCCCACCAGTCATAAGCCATTGATCGGCCTG